>DQVL01000159.1 GCA_015661745.1 Thermoprotei archaeon
CGACAAAAATCACTGTATCTAATCCATAGTCTATTAACGCATTTCTATGCCATCAACAAATGATTTGAATCCATATATCGGCGATACAACTATTACATCCTCATTCAATAATCTAGCTATTTTAGAAGCCTGAAAAAATATCTTACGATCTTCACGTACTGCATATGAGCCTCCATCCACAACTACATATCCATTGCATACCCTGACATCCCTCATCTCCTCATATTTAATAGGACCCGGTTTTGGATCATGTTTAAGCCGTTCCCACGGGATAGATCCCAATATAATCTTGCCATAAAATTTTTTTAGAATATGTTTTAATACTGCAGCAGAGGCTATATCACCTCCACCACCAGTAGCTAATATTAAGGCGTTTGACCCAGGTAGAAACGTCATATACAAGGTATAAATCATAAACGCTATATAGCTTTTTTTATCTAGGGATGTGTAATGAATGAAATAAAGAAGTTATTTGATATCGCATATGAAAAACTTGATTTTCATGAGATCCTGAGGCATATAAATCATATATTGTCTTTAAAGGGGAGTGATAAGTATAGATTAGCTGGATCCAATTGGGAGATGAAAACAGCTGAATATATAGCTGAGAAACTTAATGAATATGGATATAAAATTGACCTTCAAAGTGTACCTGTAGATATATGGACATATATAGATGGAGTTATCGAGGTTGAGGATGGATATAAAACTAATGTATATACATATGCAGGGATATCGGGGGGTGAAGAGGAGGGGATACTTACATATATAGGTAAAGGGGATTGGAATAAAGATTTAAATGGCAAAATTGTATTGATAAATCTTGATTTTAATAGATATGTGTCACACGTCTTCCCAGCATTAGAAGCATTTAAAAGAGGTGCGAAAGCAGTATTATTCACATATTTAAGTGATAGTGGATTGGATCTACACTTAGATAACACCTATTACATATATGATGGAGAGCCATGGTTAGATGGTGTGATAGGGGTTGTCAGGCCGGGTGATGCAGAGAGTCTTATCGATAGAAGTGGTTATAAAGCATCTGTAAGGATTAAATGTCAATCGATCGAGGGTTACAGCTATAATATTATTGGATATAAAGGGGGTGACAAACCCCTTACATATGTGGTCTCAGCCCATCATGACGGATATAATCCTGGGGTTATGGATAACCTGACTGGAGTGGCTTATATTCTTGAGATGGCCCGTTTACTGAGTGAGTATCAACCACCATATAACCTTGAGTTTATAAGTTTTACCGCTGAGGAATATGGATATAGAAGGAGCATATATGATTATTTAATAGGTAGTGAATACTACTTCTCAAATGTCGACCCCAGAAACTATGTACTAGTATTTAATATTGATATTATTGGTCTCAAAGGTTTACCCATAGGTATTAATTATACAAAAGATCTTAATCGATTAATATCAGATGTAGCATCAAAATTGTATGATTCAATATCATGTGGGGTCCAATTAAGTGGGAGACCCAGTATATGGTTTGATACATGGTCAGCGGTATATAATGGCATATCTGCATTAACTATAAACCATTTAGGTGATAACTATTTCTTTAGGAGATACTATCATACAGAGAAGGATGATATAAACCTTTTAGATGAGGATGTATTTAGAGTTGGATTCTCAATTGGATATGCACTATTAACATATTCCATGGATAGATACCCACCTTACCATCTAACTGAGTTATTGAGGGATGTACATGACTCACTAGATACAAAGAATTTAAAGGTGGTTGATAGATTACGTGTGAGAGATTTATTGGATGACCTACTAGTTGAATGTCTATATTGGAGTATAAACTTGAGTATCTAAGCAGATTAAGGAAATCCAGTAGAATACTGAAGTTACTTGGATCTATAAGGATGTGGCTATATAAATCTATTTATAGACTCGGGATAATCCATCCAACAGAGAGATTCTCGACATACTTCCCAGAATATTATAATAAACTCATAACTGATTTAGAGATAGTCCTTTATAGACTTGATAAAGATTCTAATCTCGACATCCAAGACCTAATCATGGATATAGGATTAAACAGATGGGTTGCTGGATTATCGAAAGACACGGTTAACACTATTCTTGAGATGTATAGGAGAGGTGATAAATGGGGGAGTGGGGTGGCATATCCATATATAAATACATATAACATAACTGGGTTGGATGGTGATAGGCTTAGAAGAGAGATCTATAGCTTAATCGATAAAACTTATAATCACTATAGAGAAGAGTTGGATTTACTATATAAAAATTTGAATGATATATGGGAGGTATTGGGTTATCTAGATGAGATGGTTGATGAATGGATCAGCCAACCCTTTGAATAGCCTTTTCAGTCCTATCAACCAATCCATTGGGGATATATGGCTTAAATCTATTTCTTAAAGTTGAGAATATCATATCCACCTTCTTCGACCATTCCTCGATCCCCTCTCTATTCTCTGGATAATTTAGATATAGAGATTTCACCACCTTCATCATCTTCAGGGTATAGTCTAAATCTTTCACTATAGATACCTTACCATATAAAACCGATTTAAAAACTCTTAACGCCTTATCAAACATATTTATAATATCGTCTTCATCCCTCGCTTTAGAGACGTCATTACCAGTTAATATTCCATGTTTTATAACGAATTCATAGTCTTTATCACTATATGCCTGCATCAAATGCCTGAAAACGTCTAGTCTAGCCTGCCTCAATCCATATGGACTAGTCATATATTCATATTGGTATCTCCATAGCATATCCTGGCTATAGTCACCAGCCTCAACCGCCTGAAGCACATGTTTTGAGAGTAGATAGGCACCATATAATCCATATCCAATACCTTCAGCTGTAGCTGGGTCAATCATGATTGCTGAGTCTCCGACCGCTGCAAAACCATTACCTACAAATATATGTCTAGGCCGTCTATTAGGTATATTCCATGTACCCTTCTTAATAACGACCCTATCCTTAAGGAGATCTGGTAGTACTTCATAGATATATCTCTCCATAAGTATATGTGGTTTCGGGATATCCCTATGTGGCATGACTCCATTACCTATATTAAGCATATACCCATCTCTATCCCATGGAAATAGCCATACATATCCAGTGGGTGCATATTCACTTATAAAATGTAGATGTACATAGTCTATATCTTCAAATCTCTTATTCAGCTTTACAACTTCACGATATGCATTTATTATATCTCTATCTATAATCTCCTTCTCGATCCCCCATGATTCAGGTGCTTTCCTAATCAATATAGATGAATATCCAGTTGCATCCACAGTGACTTTCCCTAATATATCAAATCTCTCACTAGAGTCTCTATTAAATACTTTGACACCCTTTGCATAACCATCCTCAACAATTAAGTCTTGAATAATAGTATTACTAAATAGTGTAACACCCTTTTCAAGGGCATAACTCAATAGCTCCTGCCCCCATCCATGTCTATCAACTACATATCCACCATCTGTTGTAGATACAGCTAGGCTATATCTCATATCCCTTGGATAAATCTTTATCCCCTCAACATATGCCCTTACAACCCCGTCACTTGGCTTTGGTAGTCCTGTAGAGTTGAAGTGGTGGGCCGCTATAGCGTCTCCACATATCTTATCACCTATATCATCCTTTCTACGTCTATCGATCAACGCCACATCCAAACCTTTAGAGGCGAGGAGATATGAAGCTGTAAGACCTGCTGTACCAGCTCCCGCGATAACTACATCAAAATATTTTTTATTAGCCATTTTACACACCATCTATCTGAGAAATTAATTAATGAATATATCATCTAAAATATTAAGGATGTTTTATGGTGTCTACAGTAAAGTATAAAATGTATTTACAGGGGATAAAACCTCTTTATATCTCCTATTTAGACAATTAAATATTTGGATGAAGGGTTATGCGGCTGTAGCGGTTATCACAACGAGGGCTGGCGATATATTATTTATACGTAGGAGGGTTAACCCTAGGGATCCATGGTCAGGTGATATAGCATTTCCCGGGGGTAGAAAGACAAATAGTGATAGGCATTTATTGGATACCGTATATAGGGAGGTGTATGAAGAGGTTGGTATTAGACTTGACAAGTTTACTATTGAGCCAATAGTTTTAGGTGTATTCAATCCAATGTCATATCCAGATTATAAGGTATATGCATATCTAATCTGGATGGATCATAAATATCCGGTATCACCTGGAGACGAGGTTGACGAAGTAATCTGGCTATCTATAGATTCACTTGTTAAAGGGAGATGCACTAGATATTTAAGGATATTAAAAGTTGTGAGGGAAGTCGATTGTTTCAAGTCAAACGGGATAGTGATCTGGGGCTTGACATATAGGATATTAGATAGATTCCTCCATAGATTCTATGATAGGGAATGACTAGAGATATCAATTCAATTGAGTTGGCATCCCATATAAAGAATATAATTAAAGAGTTGATCCTAGACTTCAACCTTGATATAGATCATGGAGTCGATATAATCCTCTACTCCCCAGATATTGATAAAGAGGTTTTTAAGGAGGTCTTAAATAATATAATGGATGATATTAAAATCGTCTATGTACATATGTATATAGAGCCTGGATTCTACATAAAAAAGATTTTTTGGAGGGGATATCAAATTATTATCGGGGTTAGACCCGCGATCCTCTAGATCTCCATATAAATATAATTATGGCTGCACCAATGAGGGTTAAAGCAATTATTAGACCTAGATTATATACATTTGTAGTCGATACCGTCAATGTAGTGGGCTCGAACCCAGGTACTGATATATTATATGTCTTTTCGAACTGGAGTATAAATCCGGTGGCTTCATCTACAAATATATCTTCATATTCAGCTCCATCTACAAAGAATTTATCGACTGGCTGACCTAGATCCTCATAGAGTACATCAATAGATATTTTTATATAGCCAAAACCATTTTCAACCTCTACATTGAAATCTAATTCATCGAAATATATTGACAGTTCATTTGATGTAAAGCTGGAAAAACCATATTTGGTATCTACAATCCCCGATACCCTCACTGTAACGACGCCTGGAGTTGGCCTAGTCACTGGAAATGGATCTATAAAGATATTTCCTTCGAAGGGTGTACCATCATATTCATAATATGCATTTACTTCGACATCGACTTCTAGACCTACTTGGGCGACATCTAAATCTGTAGATAACTCTATAACTACCCTATCAAATATAATCTCGATTGGGGTCTCGAGGGATAAGTCACTCGTCAAATTATAATTTGTATCTACAACCCTAACCAATTCAATTATATATCTTCCTACATCACCACCCAATATAGTTATTGTTGCCGAGCCATCTACCACGTCGATCCTCTTAAGCTCACCATTTAACTTATATTCGAGATATCCCTCAACATTCGATGAATCTATGAAGTAGTTGAAGAAGAATTCGAGATCAACATTTCTTGATATATCAACTCTATAACTGTATTGTCCAGTGTATAGGAGTTGTATCGAGTCAAACAATATTTTTATCGGTTCACTTGGAACGATATAGTCTGACACCTCAATATATTTATTGAAGTATCTGACATCTTCAACTATATAGGTGACTAAACCTGGTGAATCCCTAGTCACATTAATGATTAATATGCCGTCATCCACAAAGTATGTAGTTCCATTAACTACGACCTCCACTGGACCGGCCAATGAATTGTTATGTAAATATCTTATAGAGAGTTCTACGGCTGCAGTCTCATCCAATCCATATCTATCTTTAACCATTTCATAGCTAACCACATATTTCGTATATGCAACTTCAAATCCAACCCTCTTCTCCACCTCTGGAACATATGGTGATGTAGATATTAATATATTAAATATGGATACATCTCTATCCTCAACACCTAAAAGCTCCCTAGAAAACTTAAATAGCTCAATATCATCTTTTACTGGGACGTTAATAACCGGTGTAGCATCTACATATATACTTACACCATATAGATATTCATCATCTGATGACACCTCGACAGTAAATTCTCTATCTCCACTTAATAACCTAGGATATACATCGAATTCTGGGAATTTGTCATATCGATCTATAAGTCTCTTGAATACATCTCTATATATAGTCTCAACATAATTCCCTGACTTATCAATATAGAATATCTTAATATCAAGTCTTGAACCATCTACAGATAATGTGAATGTATAGTCATATCTATTATATGTCCCCTGCGGCTCTATTCCCTCTAGTGTGGGAGTCACCTCCATATAATCTCCGCCATCCCATGATATATAGATATTAACTCTATCGAGTTCAAAACCCTCTAGAATTGACACATCAAAATCCAATGTATCACCTATGTATAGTAGGTCAAGGTTATATAGGATCGGGGGTTCAGAGTCTAATGATGAGCTGTTAATAAAGAATTTAGCATCTATATCGTTAAACAGGTTCAACTCGTTATTTGATATGTTGACGATGAGTGTATATGGCTGGTCTAGATCCCTTAAATTATCAAATCCTACTATGGGTAATCCATTTGATGATCCACTCTCAACGATATCTTCTCCATATAAAAGTTTATATGATAATGTATATGGGCCTGGGATCTGTATAGGATCTACATCGGATAATAGGAATGTAGTTATATTCATTGCGGGGGCTCCAGCCACTAATCCTTTGATGACTCTTTGGAATAGGAAGTATTCAGGTGTTGCAGGGCTTATTGACCTGCTGGTTGAAGTAGTGTCTAGCACGCTTAAGCTTGATATGACACCTCCTGATGAGAAGGTTAGGAAATACTTGCTTTCTGTATCCCCTGCTATCTGGATATCATCCGATACAAGTATTCTATAGTTTGCACCTTGATATGCAGGTCCAAGAACGAGTAGTGTGAAGCTCTGTTTTGGAGGGAATATAGCGAATCCCCCTAAATATGAATTATTACCTGACTGGAATCCAGTATTTAATGTGAATTGGGTTAGTCGGGGGAAGACAAGTGAACGTATATTCCTATCAACTATCCATGATGAATCTATATATGTAGTTGTATAATCAAGGATCTCGGTATAGTTCCATCCAGAGATGTTGAGTGGTACCTGTAAATACTGTATATTCAAATATATTTTATCGTTTGTCTCTAGAGATAAATACATCTCATAATCCGCGGATGTATTCCATATACCATATTGATATATCGATGCAATATCTCTATTTGGTGTATAGACCCCATATAGATGACCGATAGGTACTAGATCATAACCACGATATTTAACTGGTAATGTAACCTTATTAAAATCTGTTATCTCCATAGTTTCAATAACATCTCTATCGAGAATTATCTCTCTAGTTATTAAAGTAATAGGACCTATTATCAGATCTTCTGACATAAATCGATTTAGAGATATACCTATAAATTTATATTCGCCATAGGGGAGTTTAAACCATAGCGTATAGGACTCTCCATCCTCTGCAATCCTACCGCCTGTAGGCAGTATCCAACGCTCTCCTTTAGTTGCATCGTATGCAATAAATAATGTGAAGAATGCCTCGCCGTTATACGTTGTATTGAGGTATACATTGAATAAGCGATAGGCTGTAAATATAAATTGGTATTCCTCCTGATCAGATGTACCAAATATTATCCTCCCCATATATAGATCTTGTTCTGTTACGATAGGAACCTCTATAGACACTATTTTAACAGTTGAATTTACATCTATAATATCTACATTTAACATTGAGGTGATGTTGTTATCTATTTTATAGAAGCCAGTTAGAAACATGTTTTTTACGTATAGATTAGTGGGTATTCCATCTAAGTCATATACTGTTATGTTAGCCACGTATGTATCACTGAATACCTGTCTCATATCTATATTTAAGCTTATATTACTGAATAATAGCGATGCATTTAGGGCATCGACAGTATTAACTAATCCATAGCCATATGAAAATATATCTGTATTTATTGGATCAGATGTTGAGACAATAAGATTCTTTATCTCCAATGCATTCAACTCGGGTCTAACCTGTTTTAATAGGGCTGCTACACCCGCCACATGGGGTGTAGACATACTTGTCCCGCTTAAAGGTATATAATCGCCGCCGTCACCCTCTATCCGTATATCTCCAAGTAGTTGTTCAAGCAGACTCTCTCTAGCCAATGGTGCTATGATATCTACACCCGGTGCCAAGACGTCTGGTTTAACCCTTACATCACCCGTTGGACCTCTACTACTAAATTCAGCTAGCTCCACATCCTTATCCACCGCCCCAACCGTAATAGCTAATGTTGAGACTGCCGGGCTACCAAGTGTACTATAATTTGGACCATCGTTACCTGCAGCGACAACGACAACGACATCCTGTTTTACGGCCCAGTCGACAGCCCTACTTAATGGATCATCACCATCTCCATTAAGACCGCCTCCTAAACTTAGATTGATGACGTCAGCCCCTTTATCTACAGCCTCTTCAATACCTGCTATAATCCAACTTGTTAATCCGAAACCCTCTCTACTAACCACCTTTATATTCATTAGAAGGGCTCCAGGAGCGACTCCCTTGAATGCTCCATTACTTGCTAATCCAGTGCCCGCGGCTATTCCAGCTACATGGGTTCCATGTCCATAGTAGTCATATGGATCTTCATCGGGAACCAATGAAATATTATATACTATTTTGGATGTTCCATTTGGGAAGTAGAAATCTGGATGCCTCCAGTCAATCCCAGTATCTAAAATAGCTATATATATACCTGATCCATCAATATCAAAACCGAGTTGATTCTCTAGAATATTCAACCTATTAAAATCCACTATTAATCCAACACTTACATTTAGGTTGAGAGTGACTCTATAGTCTACATTAATATACATCGGGTCATAATATCTTGTTAATTCAGGTACTTTACCAACTTCAATCTCGAAAGCTATGAAAGGGAGATATTTATATATATACCTTATTTCACCACCCAACTCTAATATCCGATCGATTAAGTTGAACTTATCTTTATAGGATGTATATTCAGCGATTAAATTTATCTTTTCCCTCGAGATGATATATGGATCGATAATCCCTATCTCGAGATCATCTATGTTAATAGTTTCTATATATTCCAATGGATAGAGTAGATTAGGTGTAAACGCGATATATGGTTCATCTGATATAACAACTATTGAATATCCTGGCTCACCTAAACTTCCATCATATTTAAGGTTTTCAATTGGAATGCCGGTAGACACTGGAAGATGTAATGTAATAAATGATGTAATTATAAATAGTGTAATAAGTAGGTATAACCTCATAGTTTTTACCCTCCTCGAATATCTAGTTATATCTATATATCAAATATATAATTCGATATATAGTTAGAATTGATTCACCTCTTTATACCTAGATATAACTGTGAGAATTCAGGGTGTTTTAAGAGTTTCTTGGGATCCCCTTCATATCTAATCTCTCCACTCACCAATAGGTAAGAATAGTCTCCTATCTCAAGAGCCTGCTTTGCATTCTGTTCAACAAGTAATATTGTTAAGTCTAACCTATCCCTCAACTCAATGATTTTATTCATCATCATCTTTACAAGTATTGGAGCTAGGTCGGTGGACATTTCATCTAGGAGGAGTAGTTTAGGACTCCTCATTAGTGTCATAGCTATTGCAAGCATTCTTCTCTCTCCACCACTTAGTGTTCCCGCCTTCCTATCCATGAATCCTTTGAGTTGTGGGAATAGGTTTATAACCTCTTGCATACGTTCCTCTATCAAGTCATCTGGGAGTAGGTAACCCCCTAATATAAGGTTATCCCTAACAGTTAAGTTGGATGCGATGTTTCTCATCTGTAGAAGATATGATATCCCCATCTTTGCAATATTATGTGGTGAAAGACCTACGATTTCCCTACCTTGAAATTTTATGCTTCCACTATATACAGTTGTTAACCCAGCTATTGTATTTAATAATGTTGTTTTCCCAGCCCCATTTGGACCTACTACAACGGTTATACTCCCCTCCTCAACACTAATGTTAATATCAAACAATACTTTTAGCTTACCATATCCACTATATAGATTTTGGATCTCAAGTACTTTACCAGCCACTTCACTCACCTATATAGACTTCTATCACCTTAGGGTCATTAGCAACTTCATCGGGTAGACCCTCAGCAATTATGGAGCCCCTATCCATAACATATACGTAATCAGCATATGGAAGGGCAATATCAATTCTATGTTCAATAAGGAGGAATGTTACATCCCATTTTGACAATAAATTCCTTACATAGGATAGTATATCACCAGCATATTTTGGATCTGTACCCCCAATGGGTTCGTCAAGAGCTATTAACTTGGCATTGGTTGCCAATGCCCGGGCTACCTCCAACATCTTAAGTTGTCCAGCACCCAATGAAGAGGCTACACTATCCCATTGGTCATCAAGTCCAACACTAGACAGTATATGGAAGGCTCTCTCAATATTTTTCCTCTCATCCTTAATCCAGAGCATCTTTAATGGAGCTTTTAATGGATGTTCACCCGAATTCTTAAGTGCTACCAATACATTTTCCAATACTGTTAACCCCATAAAAGGCTCTGGTATTTGGAAGGTACGGACAAAACCAAGCCTATAAACTTCATGTGGTGGATATCCAGTAATATCCCTGCCATTAAATATGACCCTCCCCCCATCAGGCTTTAATACACCTGTACATACATTTACAAAAGTCGATTTACCTGCTCCATTTGGACCCATCAGCATTGTAATTTTATTCCTTTCAACTCTTAGATTGACGTTATTTACAGCTGTTAATCCACCAAACCTCTTAACTAATTCACGCGTCTCTAGAATATATCTGTTTCCACCCATTAATGAATCCAACATAATAATAATTATGGGTGTTAGATATGATATATATCTTTATGATAAAAATATAATAAAAAAATTATAAAAAATGTTGGTGTGGTTATTTAAGCTTCTAGCCACCAAGTATCCCATTCAATACTTCCTGTTGTATATAACCATGTACCAGCCTTCTTCCAGGTATATTCACCATTCTCAAATACGGGGACATACAAATCATAGTCTGCAGCGGCTCTATCACCATTCTCATCGAGTGTAAATATTCCTGATGCTCCAGCCATCCTCTCAACGATATTTGGTAGAGCATTCCTTATAACTTCTGGGTCATCGCTCTGAGTTGCCTGTATAGATAATGCGATAGCCCATAATGCATCATATGATGCATAGGCATATGCATCG
>DQVL01000088.1 GCA_015661745.1 Thermoprotei archaeon
ATTAAGCATCATATGTATTTTGTAGAGATATCTTTCTAAAAATTGGGGGCTATCTATAGGAAAGGGGTTATAAATATAAAAAGTGGTTAATATTTAATCATCGACTCCATATTGATATTCAAGTATGTGTTCTGCCCTCTCAATAAGTTGTGTAGCCTCGATATACATATCCCAGATGACGTTCATATCCATATCATCAAATGAATCTTCATCAATTATATCCAATATATTGTTTAGGAGTTGTTCAGCCCTATCAAGCATATTTATAACATCAACTGCATTAACTAGTTCAGCCATATACCTATACTCATTTAAATCATATAGTTTATCCATTACCTTGTAATGTAGTAGATCTAAATCTCTGGAGATATAATGGTCATCATCTCCATATACATAGTCACTTGAGAATTCAATATAGAATTCGAGTCTCTCTTTAATCTTCTTTAACTCAAATATATCCATTTCTGCTATCCCGTCATCAGTCAAGTCTAATAACATCTCCCTAGCCTCTGCAGCTATAGATGGATTTACATACCCCATATCCAATAGGTAGTTAAGCTTATCCCTATATCTCCTAACCTCATCCCTCAGATATGTAGCCTCCATATAAGTTGTATACTCGATAGACGTGTCTACATCATATTGTCCATCACTGGATATACCTAGTGTATCAACAATCCCTGTGAATACACCTTCAACAGAGTTAGAGATATATGGATAGACCATAAAGAGTTGGAGAGCAAATATTGATATAAATGCCAACGCCTTGGTAATGGACATACCATTTATCACCGGATACTACTAGGAAGACCATTTTAATAAGGAATTATGTGGAACGATATGGAATGGATACTCAATAGATTTTATTATAAAAAAGGGGGAATGGATTATCTCTTTCTCAATACTATGAATAGTACTAATGATACTGTAACTATTAGAGCCACCACCCCTACTAAATATATCGTTGAGCTTGGGGGCGTAGTCTCCTCCTCAATCGGCTCCTCAGGCTGGATAGCCTCCTCAACAACATTTACTGTAGCGCTAAATCCATCAACCTCAAAAGTATATGTACCGGCTGCGTCGGGGGTAAAGGTAACTGTATAGATTGTAGACATCCCCACATCAAGTGTAACAACTGATGAATTGAATAACTCTCCATTCAAGAAAATCTCTAGTGTATATTCACCTGTAGCATTTCCAAAGTTTGATAGTTCAATAGATATATCTATAGATTCACCGAGTCTGATGGATTCACTCGATACATTTAAGGAAACCACTCTAATATCTGGTATATACACCTCTTCAATGGGTTCCTCAACCATTATCTCTAACTCACTAAGATTTACATAGTTTAGGTTGAAGTCTAAAGCCGATGGATATAACTTTATTATGGTACCTCCTTCATAACCCTCTAGACTTAACATATATAGTGTCCCTGTAAACATTGCTTCAAGGACCATAGTCTCCTGCATATCATCCTTCTCTATAGATACCTTAACCGGAACCTTATACACTCCCCATCCATCATCTGAAGCATCGAAATATACGGTTATAGGTACATTAGGCGCTGGATCCTCAGGATTTATATATGCAACGGATAGGTTCGGGGGATCTTCATCATTGAAGTATGAGAGGCTAAATATCAGTTCACCACCCGGATCAACTGTTATATCAACTAGGAAGTAGTTTATGCCGTCGAACCTCTTACTATCGATTAATGTGGCGGTAGAAGATTCAGCCATAGATACATATAAGTTATAGTCTGTAATGTCCCTCTCTGTATCTATAGGGAGGAGTAGCCTACCCTCTAGGGAGAGCCAACTCATTATATTCATAGATATAGATAGTGAGTCTCCATCCATTGAGTATAGCCCTCTAAACAGTGGGTAACCTGGTGTACCTCTCCTATCCAAACCATATTTAAAGTCTTCAAGATATTGTATAGGTATTGAGTTGGGGACCTTCCCAAATGATGCCCAAGGAGGAATGTTATGTAGGATTATACTTCCATTTCTAAATATCGTTATAAGTCTTAAACCATTATACTCTGGTCGACTGGCACCTAATGTAGTGGTTGTTACGAAATATGTTACTCCACCATCATATTTCATAGTTACAGTTCTATCTGTATGGATATGCCCAGCCAAAACCAGATTTACCCGATACTCGGTAATCAAGTCTAGAGTAGCCTTTGTAAGGCTCATGTTACTCCTCCAGCTACCATATAACTCATTCTCTCTTACAACGCCTTCATATGTAATGTTCCCTTGAATCTCATAACCCCATATAGGATGGTGGAAGAATATTATCTTAGTTAGATTACTATATTCCTCAAGAACTTCTCTAAGCCATATATACTGCTCATATGTTATCATTCCAAAGTCGCCTGTATCCAAAGCAATAAAGAGGAAGTTACCCCCAACAACTCTATAATAGTATCTCTCACCAACATGCGTCTCATAAGCCTTTGTCCTTGAGTCGTGATTACCTGGAGTTAATAACTTTGGTATACCATATCCAAATGTACTTAGTAACTCCTTAAGTTTTATAGCCTCTAGATTAGCAGCTCTATCAGTATTATCGCCGGTAGAAACGAATAATCGGGGTTTAGGATCAAGAAGTCTATACATTAACAATGCTGTAACCAACCTCTGGTTGGATTCATATTCAAAGCCTATATGTATATCAGATACCTGAATAAAAGTTAAGCTATCTAAGGTCTCGCTATCTATCCATAGGGAGTCGGGCTCCCTAAGGATGTTACTTACGCCATCTCCAGATTCAAATATGACTTCTATACTATATAATCCATCGACCGTATTATTTGGAATCAATAGTTTAACATTATAGAGGAATAGATTACCCTCCATACTAGATTCAATCGATACTATATCTAAAGCCTTCTCCACATATTTTAACCGTCCATCATCATCATATACCATTGATATATTTACTTGTGAGATAGATACCTCATCTTTAGACTGAATAACTATCTCTAGAGTATCTCCGGGGGATAGCACTTGTGGAGAGCCTGTCTTAGGAGACACTAGATATATTGGATCCAGACCTGAAGCCTCTCCTCCACTATAGATCGGAAGTAGACTTAAAATCAATATTAAAGTGATTGTTATAGAGGTGTATAGCCTATTCATTTTATATATAGAATTGAGGAATATCTTATTTAACTCCTATTTCAACATTCTATTCAATCTTTAGAGCTTATTATCATAACCTCATCAGGATCTATAGAGAATTTAAGGGGCATACCCTCTTTAAAATCACCATCTACATCTGCCAATATCAATATATCCTTACCATTCACATTTAGTCTTATATGGAAGTATGACCCTATAAACATGATAGACTCTATAATACCCTCCAATTTATTATAGCCATCTATCTCACCAACTCTACAATCCTCAGGTCTAAATATCACAGTAACTTTATCTCCCACTCTAAACCTACTCTCCAATCGCCCCAAAACCTCAAATCCACCTATATCTACGACTCCATATCCATCAACAATTTTCTTGAGGACCCCCCGTAGAATCGTGCTCTTCCCAATAAATGTAGCTACAAACTCATTTTTTGGAGATCTATAGATCTCTATAGGTGTACCAACTTGTTGGACACGCCCTTTATTCATAACTGCGATTCTATCAGATATAGTTAAAGCCTCCTCCTGATCATGGGTTACATATATCGTTGTTATACCAGTCTCCCTCTGGATCCGCCTAACCTCCTCCCTCATCTCAACCCTCAGTTTCGCATCTAGATTTGATAGGGGTTCATCAAGGAGGAGTACATCAGGCTCTACAACCAATGCTCTAGCAAGTGCAACCCTCTGCTGCTGACCACCACTTAATTGGCCGGGGAACCTCTTCTCCATCCCCTCAAGCTTCACAAGCCTCAGTATATCGTGGACCCTCCTCCTAATCTCATCCTTTGGATACTTCCTAATCTCTAGACCGAAGGCAACGTTTTCATATACAGTCATGTGTGGCCATAATGCATAGTTTTGGAAGACCATAGCAGTATTTCTACGGGATGCCTTTAGATATGTCACATCCCTATCGCCAAATACTATCTTTCCAGAATCTGGGAATTCGAGTCCAGCTATTATCCTGAGTAGTGTTGTCTTGCCACATCCACTTGGACCAAGTAATGTAAATAGTTCTCCATCTCCAATATCAAGTGATACGTTGTCTAGGGCTATTACATCTCCAAACCTCTTGGTTATATTAAATATTCCGACTGATACCAACTCCCTTCACCGATAACCCGTAAATTATATATCTCTAATCAATATAATCCCCTGAAACAATCTAAATACCTATATATGCATACCTCTGTTTAAAGACTAAGGTTATAATTATGATTACTGTAAGCTGCATCGACATCAATATAAATCCTAGTGCAGCGGCAATATACTGGGAACCGACTGCCGATAACATCACATCCCTCATATATACAGTGAGTGGAGCATAATCCATATTTAAAATACCTATGATAATGCTGATACTTACTTCACCTACTACATATATAAATGATATTAACAGTCCACTCAATACATTAGGAGATACCAGTGGGAGTAGAATCTTCTTGATGGTATGGAATCTCCCAGCACCCATATTTAATGATGCCTCCTCAAGATTTACATGTACCTGCTGGATACCTGCATATATAGCTCTTAGAGCAAATGGAAGCCTCCTAATAGAATATCCTATAATTAATACTGGGAGTGGGTTGAAGAATAATACATTAGTTGGGTCGAGAATTGTATCCCTAAATAATGTTGCATAGAAGTAGAAGTAGCTTATAGCAATTACTATACCTGGTAATGCAATAGGCGATGTAGATAATAGATCGATACTGCTTACACCTCTAAACCTAAGTCTATTAGTTACATAAGCGGCAGATAATGCAAGAATAAATATGAATAGTAGGGCTAGGGAGGCATACATAACGCTATTCCTAAGATATTTAAATACGTCTGGATTAGAGAATACCTCTATTACATTGGCTAATGTATATCCTTCGGGAAATACTGTATTTACCCATCTAGTTGAGAAAGCTAGTAATACTACACCTATCTGTGGAAACGATGTGAATAGGAGTATGGGGAATATAACTGTATATACAACTAGATATCCTTTGACACCCAGCCTATTTAACTTTCTCAACATCCTCCCTCTAGGTATAGATGCATAACTCCTTAGAGATACATAATTCCTAATCAATATGAAGAAGGTAAGCGCTATAAACAGGAGGAAAACTGCTAAGGCAGCGATTTCAGGAGACCTTAAACCAGTCTCACTTATAAATTTTGTGTATATCTGGAAAGAGATAAGCTTCTTAGCCAGTGGATGCCCATGAAAAACTATAGGTGCAGTTAGATCCTCTAGACTAAATATAAATACAAGTGTCGCACCACTCATTATACCTGGATATGAAAGGGGTATAGTGATTTTCCTAAGGAGTGTAAAGCCTTCTGCACCCATATTTACTCCTTGCTCCTCCAATGTAGAATCTATATTTAACATACTAGAGAGGATATTAAGGGCTACAATTGGATAATAAGTTATTATCTGTGTAAGGGCGATACCAGCCAATCCATCAATATAAAGTCTAAATGGTAGGATCCCTAATGTATCGTGGAGAAGCCAGTTTATAAAGCCATTATATGGATTAAACATCTTCTTAATAACCAATGCATTCACGAATGGAGATAATAGGAGAGGAACCATAGAAAGGATTCTAAGAAAGTCTTTACCTCTAAAACTATATCGTGAAAATAATATAGCTAATATAATACCCCATATTGTAGTTACAATAGTTACTATAGAGGCTACTATTAGAGAGTTTAATATAACTCCATAGTCTGACCCAGTGATAACCAACATATTAAATTTTTCATCATAGTACCATGGCTCACCCCTCCCCTGAAGATTTATATAGTATTCTGAGGTGAATATCCTGATAAACCACTCTAGGGATGGGGCCCCCTTATATACGAAGGCTATACCCAACATCCCAATAAGAGGTGTTATTAGGAAGAGGATGAATGTAAAAGTTGGAAATGATAAAAAGAATATTGTGACTGGATCAAGATATAGTCTAGCCCTGGAAATACGCTCTCCAAGCTCATCTAAAAGGCTTCTATCAACCTTCATAGTAGATCATGAGGTAGCCAAATTATAAATCTCAAGGTATTTCTCTATAGCGGCTTGCCTCCAGATCTGTGTAATGGTATCTAGGAACTCAGGATCCCTCAACCTATCATTTATCTGCATAGCATAATCCTCAGTAAATCTTACGAGCATTCCAGTATCCGGATCAGTAAACTCGAGTAGTGATGTCAACATCTCGTGGAGCTGGTTATACCTATCTGGATCTGAATCCCTCAGCCTAACAATAGCTTTCCAAGCCTGTTTAAGCTCGGCCTGAGCATCTATCAATGTAGCCCTGAAGAAGTATTGCATAGCCAACTCTGTACTCAAGGCTCTCTCATCATCAAATATTATACCCTGATTATTCAACGTCAACTGATAAAGCTCTTGAAGATCAGGTCTCTGCATACCTTCAGGAGTCTCGAATACCTTGGGGTTGACGGGCATCCTATTAATCCTCTCATCAAGCCAGATCTTCTGACCCTCCTCAGACAAGATCCAGCGTATAAAGGCTACAGCAGCATCTTTATTATTACTACCCTTTACAAGTGCTATTGGATCAGCATTAACAATCGATTCACCCTGTGGAATAATATATTCTGTAGATGGATTTAGAGACATAGCTACATATCCATAGAAGTCTATAGTGGATCCAACGGCTATTTCACCTGCTATCACAGCCTCTCTAACAGCGTCACTAGCATCATATATTCTCGCATTAGCCGCAATTAAGGTTAGTACACCCCATCCCTCCTCCCATCCATATGCCTGGAGAATAATCTCATATATCCTCGTATTTGATGTACTCCTTAATGGATCCGCTATTCCAACTATAGGCTCTGGAACCTCTGCAAATACAGGTGAAGCCAGGTCAACCCATTTAACCGGCTTCTCAATACCATATTGATTTAATATATCATGGTTCACTGTGAAGCCAAAGCTTGAGATAGCCGCTCCAACCCATAGAATCTTATTATCCTCGCCAAATCTCTTTACGGGTACCCCAGCAATGTCATCTGGAATCTCATTTAGAACGTCCTGCATCTCAGGTAGATTAAGATCATCCCAATAATTCAATAGACTATCGAATAGAGTGGGTCCACCACCCCAGGCTACATCGACTTGACCCGGTCTACTCAAATAACTCTCCCAAAGCGGTCCAGAAGCCGGTCTAAACTTAAGATCAACTATATTATACCTCCTAGCTACATCACTATTTAGGAAGAGCTCCTTAGTCTTTTCCTGAATGGTTGTATCATGTCTTGTAAGAATAATTAGGGTTACCTCACCATTAGCCGGGGGCGGCTGCTCCTCCCCATCTATAGGTTGTTCATCTCCATCCTCTGGTTGCTGTACCTCCTCTTCTTCTCCGGGGGCTTCAGTAGGTCCCGGAGTTTGAGTAACAAAGAATATTACAATACCAATTACTAATGCAGCTATAACTATAATGGCTAGATATTTGGTTATCGGTGTCTCCCCACCTCTAATCATCTTAACATCATAGATAAAATATTCAGGAGCCAATATTAATCAGATTAAAAAGAACATATCATGTAGATAGCCTTAAATAATTTAAAAGTACGTTAAACAAAGCTTATATAACATTTTTTGGAATTGTAATAAATATGAAATCTTTAGCAATACCCCTACTCCTGACATTACTATTTGCATCCCTACTCCCATTAAATCCTGTGGCTGGTCAAGAAGTGGTAGTAGCAGTGGATCTATCCCATGGAGAAAGTGATAAATACCTTGATAGAATAATGGGTAATATAACATGGGTTGAATGGAGAGTGATAACTGAGGGATTCACACCTGACACATTATCTGGTGTAGATATACTCCTTATTGGACAGCCAAATGTAGCTTTCTCACCAGCCGAGTTAGATGCGCTAACCTCCTGGTTTAACGAGGGTGGGAAGGTTGTATGGGTTGCAGCTGATAGCGACTATGGATCTGGGCCCGGAGTCCAGGATATTGCAAATAGTTTATTACAGGCTCTAGGCTCTAGACTAAGGATAGATCTGGCATCTGTAGAGGATCCAGTGCAGAATGCAGGTGGTAGGTCTTATCGAGTAGTCGCTGATGTAGATCCAGATGAACCATTCAAAGGTATTTTAGATGAGGGTATAACTAAGCCAGTTCTATATCATGGACCTGGGATACTAGCTTATGAGAAGGAGGATGGCTCATGGGAGTCCCTAGCAAATGAGGCTCCAGATGGAATATATAGGGTTGTTAGGACGAGCCCGAATGGAGTAATAGTAGAGAATAATCCACCTGCAGCTGAGGCCCATACAGCTGGCGATCAAGGATCATTCGTACTACTCGCATTCGAGTTTATAGAGGTTGATGGAGGAGTTAATATGGTTATCGCTAGTGGCGAATCCCCCTATGGCGATTATGAACCTACATGGGCTACCGAATATTATGATAAAGCTCTTGATGGACCCAAATTCGTAACTAATATGATAAACTTCGCCATAAACTTTGAGGGATACTATAAACTATTATCACTATACATGGATCAGTTATCTGAGGCTATGGAGTTGAGTGAAGCAGTATCACAGTTACAGGCTCAAGTAGATAATTTGGAG
>DQVL01000125.1 GCA_015661745.1 Thermoprotei archaeon
TATTAAGAGTTGTATTTATCTTTTTACAGTATATATGGTTATATATACATACTGACAAATTTTATATGTAGTAATTGATTATATGTAAAATAGAATAGTATATAGATTGTAAGGTGTCTAGCTTGATTCTCTATGCTAAAGATGTATATAAATTTTTTGGAAAGATTAAGGCTTTAGATGGCTTGAATCTTAAGTTTGATGGTGGAGTATTGGGTTTTATAGGTCCCAATGGTGCTGGGAAGACAACTACCTTGAATCTTATAGCAGGCTTTATAAAACCTGATGGAGGCTCTATAGAGGTATTTGGTATGAATCCCTGGGATGAACGCCATAATCTATTTAGGAGGATGGCCCTCCTCCCAGATGAGCTTGAATTCCCAAGTTATTTAACTGGGTATGATGTTTTGAGGGGTGAGGCTAGGCTCTATGGCCTGGATAATATTGATGATGTGGTTAGGGATGTAGCTCATCGGGTAAATATTGAATGGGCTTTGAATCAGAGGATAGGGACTTACTCAATGGGTATGTATAAAAGGCTCTTGATAGTAAGGACTTTTCTAAATCCGGATGTGGAGTTCGTCGTCCTAGATGAGCCATTCTCAAATATCGATGTCGAGAGTATAATATTGATTACAAAGTTTATTATGGAGGAGGTTGAGAGGGGCGTCAACTTCTTAATCGCATCTCATGTCCTCCCCCACCTCCTATCGATATGTGACCATTTTTCCTTTATACATCGTGGTAAGATCATTGCAGATGGAGACGTTAATAGATTGGCTGGGTTTGTGGATGAATTTAAGTATTTAATTAGGTTCAGGGGTGATCCACCAGATAACCTCGATATAATCTCAACTTCTAAATATATAATAGAATATAGTGTTGATAGACTCGGTCTACATATAACTACAAGGGATCCATCTAATGCATTAAAGGATATATTTAGGTTTTTAATTGGAGATGGTTCAAATGTAATCGAGGTCTCCCTATATCCAGATCTATTAACTCAGATATTTATTAATCTGGGGATGGAGTATGAAGGTTAGAAATATATTTAATATTATAAATATGGAGATTGGGGAGGTGAATATACTTGCTTTGGTCACACTATTTATATTTACACTTATAGCATATCACCAACTTATTTTAGATGGATATCTAGATTTTAGAGAGCCGTTATTACCCCCCAATTATATAGCAAGTCGATTAGATAGTGCTTATCTTGATCGGGAGGGTATCGAATTCATATCCAGGTTATCCTATCTCGTTAAAAAGTCGTATGTTTTGAATTTTAACAGTCTATTACGATTGTTGGTTACGCCCTCAGCCTCATCCTTACCATTGTATAAGATAAATACTTTATTTCTCTTCTTGGGTATAGCTGCATATGTCTCTATGTCCTCCTCAGATATATTTAAGCCGGGGGTTTACAAGAGATTTATGACCCTCCCAATAACTAGGGGTGAATACTTCATCGGTAAACTATTATTGAATGTTATGGTTGGGTCTGTGGTTTTGACGTCAACATATATATTGATTGCCTCCATCCTCTACAAGTTTGATATATATGTATTATTAGCATCATTATATGCAATTCCCGTGATATCCCTATTTATTACAGCTTCATATCTTATATCAGCTATTGTACGTAGTGAAATCCCCTCATTTATACTGTCTACCGGGGGGATGTTATTTATACATTACTTTATCCTGGATGGGTTGGTAGATATAATGTCTATACGGGTGAGTGAAGATATTGTTGCATCCCCACTCTATGGATACCTTATATCCCTAGCTTTTGAGGATGAAGTAAGTGGTTTAGGGAAATTTACATTAGTATTAAGGAATTTATTGTTTGTCCCCAATACAGATGTAGATTTATCTATACAGCTATTTATAATGTATGAGTTGATATTGCTACTGGCTACCATCGGCTTAATTTATTTCTCGGGTAGGGTTCTTAGCAGGGTGGAGGTAGATTGAGACTTCCTAGGTTGGTAGGTATATATTTAGTTGTTATAGGGCTTGGATTTATATCAATTGGGGTTATAGGCACTTCCCAGGAGCCTATAAAGACAAGTCTAATTATGGAATTTGAACATCTTGCTTACTATGATTCAGTTAGGATATTATCTATATCTTCTGGTGTTGTCGAGATAAATGTGATTAGTGAGGGCCCCCTAACACTGAGTATCTATAGGAGTGTGATGGGCTTTGGTCTGGAGGAAGTAGCTAGGGAGTTTATTAGAGGTTATAAGAAGTTTAGGTTTGAGGTTTATCTCCCTACAGATATTTATTTCCATATGTTTCTAGGAGGGGTGAATCTCTCGGGGGCTGAGGATGGGGAACCGCCTAAGTTGTTGATTGATGTAGCTGCATATCCCAATAATAACTATACCCTGGTCTTAGGAGGTCTATTTACTGGTATAGGTGGATTAATGGTTTATTATAGGGAGTTGTTTATCTGGATAAGGAATATTCTACGTATTGCTAGATAGAATCTCTTTTATATCCTCTATAGCCTCTGGATTCTCCAGTGTAGATATATCTCCTAATGACTTACCTAGATAGATTGATTTTAGGAGTCTCCTCATTATCTTACCACTTCTAGTCCTTGGTAGGTCTTTAACGATATATATCTCTGATGGTTTGAATGGTTTACCAAGGTTTTTAACTATATATTTACTTATCTCCTCCTCTATACCCTCTCTATATCTCCCTACCTTTACAAAGCATATGATCTTCTCACCTTTTAATGGGTCTGGTGCACCTATACATGCACTCTCAACCACATATTCAAGGCTATTTATTAGAGACTCTATCTCTGCGGGTCCAACCCTCTTACCAGCCACTTTAATTACATCATCTGCTCTACCAAGTAGGAACCAGTATCCATCACCATCTATATATGCCCAATCCCCATGATACCATATCCCCCTCCATCTACTCCAGTATGTCTTGATATATCTATCTGGATCCCTCCAAAAGCCTCTAGTCATCGATGGAGCCGGTTTCTTACATACTAGATATCCAACCTCCCCCCTAACTGGTTTACCCTCATCATTAAATACATCTACATCCATACCTAATCCAGGTCCATATAATGTAGATGGTTTGAGGGGTACAATTGGCGATGGTAGTACTAGACATCCAAACACCTCTGTCCCGCCGCTCAAGTTTATCATTGGCGCTCTCCATCTTCCAATTACCTCCATAACCCACATCCATGTATCTCTATCTATAGGTTCCCCTGTATTCCCCAATATCCTAATAGATGATATATCATGCCTCTCTATCCATTCCCTTCCATAGCCTTTAAACATTCTATATAGTGTTGCTGAACCACCTAATATACTTACTCTATCTCCCTCTACAATCCCCCATATTCTATCTGGCTCTGGATAGTCTGGGGCGCCCTCCATTATTGCATGGGTCCCCCCTAAATTACCTACACCAAATATCTGCCATGGACCCATCATCCAACCTATATCGGTTATCCACATGAAGAGATCACTATCCTTTAGGTCGAGATTTAGATATATCTCTTTACTGGGCTGTATCAATACACCTATATGGGATATTAATACACCCTTTGGCTTACCAGTCGTCCCAGATGTATATAATAGTATTGCAGGGTCATTAGGATCCATGGGTTCAGGCTCTATATAATCTTCACCTGATGAGATGAAGTCGTGATAGTCTATATAATTATTTGGTAAGCCATCTCCAGACCTATTCAATACTATAATATGCTCTATAAAGTCGAGGCCTCCAACACCTTTTTCAAGGGTATCCAGCAGTCTAATTGGTCTCCCCCTCCTAAAAGATATATCTGAAGTGATTACTATCTTTGAGGATGCATCTAAAATTCTCGTCCTTACAGCTTCATATCCAAATCCAGAGAAAATCGGTGATGGTATAGCTCCAATCCGTACCGTGGCGAGTAGAGCAACTATAGTCTCTGGAAGCATAGGCATATACATAGATATAGTGTCTCCCTTATCAACACCCAATTTCTTGAGGGCTGAGGCAAACCTATTTACCTCATTATAGAGCATCTTATAAGTATAGACTTTTTTAGTGCCGTCCTCACTAAACCATATAAAAGCTTTTCTATCACCTAGTCCAAGCTCTATATTCTTATCAACTACATTATATGAAGCATTTAACTGGCCCCCTATATACCACTGAGCCCATTCAACACCTTTTGAATAATCGACAACCTTCTCAAAATCCTTAAACCATTTTATACCAAGTAACTGGGGTATCCAACCCCAGAACCATTCATACTCCTCAATACTCTTCCTAAGGAATTCACTATAATCCTTTAGACCTAATTCATTTATGACCCTATATATATTACTATTCATGATATGGTCATCATCAGGCCTCCATATAAACTCCATTTTATATACCCTCCTCTTACCAATGGAGATGTTCAAGAAAATATTTTTCTCGATGTAAATATATACTTGTCAAAATAAATCCTATAGCCTCAAATGTAAAATACTACATATAACGTTTAAGATTTTCTTTTTAATTTTATCGTATCTTGAAAATATTGTCCCACTATATCATTTTTATATATACTAA
>DQVL01000103.1 GCA_015661745.1 Thermoprotei archaeon
AGCTCCCCCTTCACTTGCCGATGCAATGAGAGTTGGTGTATTAATCTCAGTGAATCCATTATTCTTTAGATACTCCCTCAATACATCGATTAACTTTACTCTAAACTTTAGAATTGCCCTCATCCATCTTCTCCTTATATCCAAGTATCTATATCTCATCCTCACAGCATGTGATGAACGTGATAGGTCTAATAGGCTTAGAGGGGGATTTTCAATCCCGCCTAATGGAATAACCTCATAAGGGTCTAACTCGAGGCCTCCTGGAGCCCTAAAATCTTCTTTAATATATCCTTTAATTGCTATAAATGCTTCTTTAGGGAGTTCATCTAATATCTTATAGACATTTTTTGATGTGTCTGTTATAACCTGAATCTTGTCTGTCCAGTCCCGTAATATAATAAATAGTTTATCGCCGACATACATTTTACTCTCTATCCATCCAACAACTGTATATCTCCCTCTTCCCACCCGATACAAATCTTTAATATTTATTCTATCCCTGATTATCTTATCACTATATATGGATATCCTCTTTGGTTCAAACCTTTTTATTTGTCTAGTATTATCTACTACCTCATCAATTTCTATGTATTTAAGGATTGTCTTTACATCAGCTGTATATCCCTCTCTCCCCAGCTCCTCCAATACCCTACCAATTATATAGTCTCTAGTTCTCCGCCCCCTCCTATCTACAGTGGAGACTACTCGATATACAACTTTTTCTATTAATTGTTCATCCGCATATACCATTTTATGTTCTCCTAATCCCCTAAGTTTACTTTTTACTTCATCTCTGGATATAACACCTTCATTATAAAGTGAAAAAATAGATTTTAATATTTGCCTGAGCCTACCAAATTCTATATATCCACGATTGACTAGACCTCTACATTCATTCACCAGTAATGATGCTAAATAATTTATCTTTTCATCATCAGATAGTTTCAACTCCCTAATTATCTCATGGAATAAGTTGAGATACTCTACATCTTTGATTAGAACTTTAGCAATATTCTCCTTAACCCCTATAGAAACTAAATCATCTATAACATGTTTTTTTAGTCGTGGTATATCGTCCTCCACCCTCCTCTTTATATGGATTATATTAATTGGGGGGATGTTTGGATCTGGGATATATCTATATTCTTCTTCATATTCCTTCTCTCTAAGGGGTATGGTCACCTTCCTCCTGTCATCCCAATGTCTAGTCTCCCTCTTAACCCTTACTCCCTCCTGTATATATCTCTTCATCCTAATCAATTCAAAGTTGATCGCCTTCTCCAAGTCTGTGGGAGAACCTAGATTCTTTATCTCTATCCTTGGGCCTCCATCTATAGATACGTTTGCATCAGCCCTAACCAAAACCTCTTCTCTATCTAAGATACCTATATCTCTTAGAAGGTCAATCAATTCCTGGAGAAATATTTTTGCCTCCGATGGATCTCTGAAATCAGGTTCGGTAACAAGTTCTATTAATGGGCTCCCCGATCGGTTATAGTCTATTAAGACATGGTTAGACTCGCCTAATCCCCCGGGATGAACTAATCTTGCGGGGTCTTCCTCCAATTGTATCCTCATAATTCTAATCTTTCTATCATTCTCCATGTTGAATACTCCATCCAAACCTATTGGTTTATGGGCCCCCGCTATATACTGTGTGATTTGATATCCCTTTGGGAGGTCTGGATAGAGGTAGTGTTTACGGTAAAACTGTATTTTATCTGGGATATCCATGTCAAGTATCTTTGCTAGTTTGACAGCCATCTCTATAGCCTTAACATTCGGTTTTGGGAGGGTACCTGGTAAACCTAGGCATATGGGGCATATATATTGGTTTGGCTTTTCAGGAGGATATTTATAGGGATTTCTACATCTACAGAATAGCTTCGACTCTAAAGTTGATATTGGTATATGAACTTCCAGGCCAATCTTAACCTTATATTCAATCACAACCACCTAGGGATAGGCTCTAAATAGATAATTATGTATAGTATCGTGTATATAACCTTTTTATCTCGATCATGTCTTAAGATTAATCATGGAGGTAAACGAATATAGTATTAGGCATACAGGTGAACACCTCCTTATAGGCTCTCTAGTTAAGAGGGTAGATGGATCCCGTGTAGTTAGAGTTGTTCATGAGCCTGATGTGGATAAAGCTTTTATAGAGTCTGAATCAAGGATCTCCTGGGATGATGTGGTGGAGGCCGCTAAAGAGGCTAATAAGAAGGTAAGGGAGGGATATCCAGTGTCTATTGAATATTTTGATTCGTTGGATGAGGCGAAGAGGAAGTATCCCGGTCTTAGGGCATATGAGGAACGTCTTGAGAATAAAGATAGGATTAGAGTGGTTAATATAGGTGGATTCGACTACTCAGCATGTAAGAATCCACATGTCGAGAATACATCTGAGGTTGGCTTGATAATACCTATCCGATTATCAAGTGTAAGGAAAGGTTTATATGAAGTCGTTTTTATATCTGGTTCAAAGGCGTATGAACAGGCTTTAACAGATTCTACTCTTATAAATAGAATCTCCCGGATATTGGGTTGTAGTAGAGAGGATATTCTAAGGAGAGTCTCTAATATGGTTGATATGCTTAATATATTTGAGGAGTTTAGAAGAGTATATAGCAAGTCTATTTTGTATGGAAGCGAGGTGCTGGAGGGGAAAACTAGATATTTATATATATACGATAAATATATCGACTTAAAATATGTTATGGGCATCGCCTCCCAAGTCATGATAGATAGAGATATAAATGTATTGGCTATCGTTTCATGGGATGGAGAGAAATATACAGTCTTTGTAGCATCCAGAAACTTCGATATTGAACAATTTAAGTCTAGAGTTAAAACTGTGGCTGGAGGTAGTGGGGGTGGGAAACCCGGTATGTATATGGGCTATATAGAGAATCCGGAGGCATTTAAAAAGTTATTTGATGAGTATCTAAAATAACTATTTTTAGAAATAAAATCTTCAATAGTTTCAAATGTAGATCCTTGACGTCATAAAAATCTATATATGAGGTGGATATATAGCGGTATTAGCGAAAATACATGCTTCATATCTAAGTTTCTCCTTAGATATATTTTCTTGTATGAATATAATCCATATAGATAAAGAATATATCTTGGGTATTGGATATGATGAGGTTGTTGAATCCGTTATAACGGCTTTTAAGGGATATATTAGTCCAGGTGTTATACAGCCTCCTAGGCAGGAGCTTATCCTTGATGATCCACCTAGATTCTTTGGGAGTATGCCATGTTATATAAAGGAGTATAATGTATTATCTGTTAAACTTATAACCTACTTCTTCGATAATCCAAGGTTATATGGTAAGAAACCCTTTAACAGTATCGTCATACTATTTTCTGGGGATGATGGTGAGATCCTTGCATATCTAGATGGAGATATTATAACTACTTTGAGGACTGCAGGTATGACTGTAGCATCTACAAAATATCTATCTCCAAGGCCTCCAAAGAAAATCTCTCTTATCGGTGTAGGTGTACAGGGTAGGATGATGGCTGAGATGCATCTAAGTATATTTGACTCTATCGAGGAGGTTAAAATATTTAATAGAACTTTTTCAAAGGCTGTTGAATATAGTAGATATATATC
>DQVL01000063.1 GCA_015661745.1 Thermoprotei archaeon
ATAAATGGTGTAGAATATGTTAGTGCTGCACCAATATTAATTGCCAAGACCGCTCTTACATTCATTATTAGGTCATATCCAATATAAGCTTCAATAATCGTTAAAGTTCCAAGTATTACTCCAGTCACCCATATTACTTCATTCCTTATCTTGTATCTGGAAGAAAATAGTTGGTAGAACAAATGATATATAGCTAGAAAAACCATTAAATTGGAAGCATGGTAATGAATATTTCTAATTACTATCCCAAAATCTACCTCGTTATTTATTAAAGCTACACTATCGTATGCTTCAGCAAGTGATGGTCGGTAATAGAACATAAGTAGTACTCCTGTAACACCTAGTATGATGAAGGTTATGAATGTTAGCATCCCTAAAAAACCATGTGGACTAACAATTTTATTTGGTATTACTAATCGAATGCCAAAAAGAATCGTACGTTCAAGTCTCTTAACTGTCCATTCATACGCTTCAACCACTCTATCAAGCAGATTTTTAATATTTTCCTTCTCACCGGCCATATCCTATTTCACCTTCAATACCAATTGCATATATATTTCCTTCGTCATCAATCTCAACTTTTAATATTGGGAGATATCTATTCGGCTGTTTTGCAGCGGGACCAGCAACTGCATATCCATCCTCTTTTCTATATTGACTTCCATGACAGGGACATTCTATTAAATCCCTCTCCTTTTTGAAATCTACCAAACACCATAAATGAATACATACTCTGCTATAGGCTTTCACCTCATTCTCACCAGTTCTTATAATTAGAAATTGCCTGAATGGATCACCATCTTTAGTTGGGTCTCCAGTCCTTGGATAGGTTACAAAGAGTTGTCCAAGGATTGGTATGTTATTTATATTGCCTACTTTTTGTCTAGGATATGAAGATTGAGCTTCGGGGGTTAAGAATTTACCCAATGGAAAGAGTGGAGCTAGAGCTGCAACACCAGATGCTATAAATAAAGATTTTAAGACGCTTCGTCTATCCACCATTTAGATACACCTCCCTTATACCCTACTATTTGCTTACTTATACTTTTAAAGGTAATATATAAATTGATATACTCCTAAATATCTTCTTCTCGTAAAGTTTTTGTGGTACAAAAAATTTTTAGTGGTGGGGCCGGTGGGATTTGAACCCACGACCGACCGGTATCACCAAGTCATCCCTTTTCTGGGTCAGCATACCGATCTGGAGCCTCGACACGTTGTTCGGCCGCCTTAGGCGTAGATACTCTGCCTGGCTGGGCCACGGCCCCATCAATACTTATCACCCCATTATTATTTATCAATAAGATAGGTAATTAAAAATTCTGCATAGCTATATCTTAATCAGCGTTGATAGTGATTTTATTATGTTGAATATGGTTTCATCTTTAAACGGAATATGCGATTTATTGGATAACGTAATTAATATTGATATAGATTTGAAAAGATATCTTTCAATAGCACTTCAGAGACCTATAAAGGCGGTCATACCCAACACATATGTAGGTATTAATCCAGGTATAATCCATCAGTTACTAAAGTTAATGGATATAGATACTAAATATATACCGCATCCAAAAATACCCTATCTTATAACTAATAATTATGAAATTGGCGGTACAATTCTTTACAAATATGGATTGTATTATATCATGGATTTGGTTAGTATAACTCCATTATATATATGGGGAGGATCTCTTAATTCAAGAAGGGTTATTCTAGATATTTCAGCGGCACCCGGTGGAAAAACATTCCTATTATGCAACTTATACAAGGATGGAGTTGTCATAGCTAACGAACCAAATAGAGTTAGACTTAGAAGATTGAAGAATAATATTCAGAGATATTGTCTTCCAAATGTTATAATAACTCAATATAAAGGAGAAAGATTCCCAAAAACTTTTAAATATGACGCAGTACTATTTGACGCACCGTGTTCCAGCTTAAATTTAATTTATAAGAGGAGAAAAGAAGTTATGTTGAATATCAAGAAAACAGAAAAATATGCAGAGTTACAGAAAATGATCATCAAGAATATATATGAGCTATTATCAGAAAATGGTGAATTGTTATATATTACATGTACATTATCAAAAGCCGAATGTGAGGATGTAGTTAAATATGCTATTGGACTGGGATTTAAGGTTGTTGATATTAGGAATAGAATTCCATTTAATGTAGTATGCCCTGTTGACGATAAAGAACCTGATATAGAAAAAACATGTTATATTATACCATCACTCAATGAAGGGTTTGGAGGTAATATAGGGACTTCCTATATTGCTCTTTTAAAAAAGGTGGATTAACTAACATGAAATTAGAGAGTAAAGATTTTAGATATGGAATAAAGATATTCGTCGACAACAAGAGAGGCAAGATATATTCGTATACTCTCAGGGAATTCTTAGAAAAGTTGAATTTAAAAATATATTCTTATGGAGTAGATATAAAGAAGATGTCAAAAACAAATGTTATACAAGCATTAACCTTAGAGTCAATTAAAAGTCTTAATCATGAAATTCTTTTTTTACACATTAAACATGATTCAAATAAGATTCGGAAGCTTCTAAAATGTGGATATATTGAAGTTAATGGACAACTAGTTAAAAGATCCAAAGGAACCATATTCCTGATTTTAGAAGGTAGCGATGATTCAGATTTCATAGTTTTAAGAGGAGAAATTTTAAAGAATAAAATAATTCTATAGTTTCCTAACTGTATATGGGGCCGCCCGGATTTGAACCGGGGACCACGGGCTCCCAAGGCCCGCATGCTAGCCAAGCTACACCACGGCCCCCAATATTTCAGATACAGAATGTATCATATCATAATCATTTATATTTTTTATCGAGTGTTTTAATATCATGAATTACTTAGTCTAAGGATAAATTAATAATGAAATACATTAAAAACTACTCTTACACTTTTACATAGCAATAATTATAATTTTAAGATTAAGACAATATCAAACAAGAAGATTTTGTAAATACAACTTTACTTGAAAATTATTATTTTGATGCGGCCGCCGGGATTCGAACCCGGGTCCTCCGGCTTGGCAGGCCGGCGTCCTACCAGACTAGACTACGGCCGCACAACATTCAAATATATTCAAAAATATTTTTAAGGCTTATTCTTAGCTTAGAACCAATAATCAAGACTCTTTGTTGAAATAGATTTTTTAAGTTCATTTAATGCTTTTCTAACCCTTTGTCTATTAAAATCGTGTTCATCACATAGGAAGGATTCTATACCAGAATAATCTGGATTACGAAATTCCAATGTATAGTCATTCGTGACATCTGGTGACATAAATAATCTTCTTAACTCCATAATATCATCTAATGACATAAACTTCAGTATTTCAGGAATCTTTTCAGCTGACCCATATGCTCTAATAAAATCTAGAGCTTTTTTAGGTCCAACCCCTCTTACACCCTCATTGTAATCAGTGCCTATCATAATGCCTATATCAACAAGTTGTTCATATGATATCCCAAGACCCTTGAGAACTCTCTCCAATTCAATTAACTCAGGTTCTAACTTTAATTCAACACCCTTACTAGGATATTTAACCGTCCCAGTAAGAGTTATATTCCTGACGACTTTTGTAGCGCCAAATAATAGTGAATCATAATCTTGAGATGCGACCGCTGTAATATCTCCTTTTTTTACCATATAAGCGGCTTGGGCTTCACCCTCAGAGGGAGCTTGTATTACAGGAATACCCAATAAATTAAGGAGTTCTTTGGCATCGTTTACCATATAAGGCTCTAATGTTGCAGCAACGGCCGCATATTTACGGGCACTTTCATAGTCACCTTTATCTACTGCCTCTAAATATTTCCTGTAACCTTCTTCTTTGACTACTCTCCTTCTTTTTAATTCCTCCATCTTCTTCTTTGGTGGTACACCATCAAAAATATATACAAGTTTTATCCCATTTTTTAGTAGTTGAATATTTCTATAAAAAAGACCGCTTAAATGGCTAGTTACTCTACCTCTACCGTCTCTCAGTGGATTACCAGATTTATCCCTAATAGTAGTTATGAACTGATATAGGGTATTGTGTGCATCGACGGCAAGAACCCATCCTCTCAGGTCAGGAAAATTAATATGCTTTTTGTAGCCAGATATTATAGGAGATAGATTAACTCCCAAGCTTTAACACCTCATCTTTTTCTGATACGTATCTCCAAATCATTTCCATTATTTTCAACTTTAATTTTACCCCAGATTTCCAGATTTAAAAGAGCTTTTCTAATTTCCTCCTCCGAAATATTAGGGTGTCTATCAGTTATATAATACTTTAACTCTCTATACTCGATGTAACTATCTCCATCCCTTGATTTTCCACCAACCAATTCCTTAATATATTTATATACTATGTTTGTAACTGGCCGTGTAATCCAACCCGATGACATAAAAGCATCACCATCAAACGTTAATTATATTCGATTCTAAGGGATAACCTTATGTAAATGCTGCAGGTAGTTTTATCCTCTTTCTATGCATCGATTTCCTATAGTTTTCATACCATTCAATTATTGAATCATTTAGGGATGGCGGAACAGTCTCCAAAGCATACATAAAATCATCATTAGATACTTTATCTCTCCCATTACGAAGTGCATTCATCGATGCTTCTCTCACTAATGCCTTTAAATCGGCACCAGTATAGTAATCCGTTATCTCGGCAATATGAGCCAAGTTTACAGAGTCATCTAGTGGTGTAGATGAGGTATGAATCTTAAGAATGTTTAATCGATCTTCTTTATCTGGTGGGGGAACATATATCATAAGATCCATTCTACCGGGTCTTAAGAGTGCTTGATCAATCATATCAGGCCTATTTGTAGCCCCAATTACAATTACATCCTCAAGGCGTATTATTCCGTCGAACTCAGTTAAAAATTGACTAATTACTCTATTAGTTACACCCGACCCTACATCACTGCCTCTTATGGGCACCAACGCCTCAATTTCATCGAAAAATATAATACTTGGTGCAGCATCTCTAGCTCTTCTAAATACTCTCCTAATGCCTTTTTCAGATTCCCCTACCCATTTACTAAGGAGCTCAGGACCTTTTACAACTATAAAATTCATATTTGTTTCACTTGCTATAGCTTGAGCCAATAATGTTTTTCCAGTTCCTGGAGGCCCATATAGGAGAATACCACGTGTAGGTTCTATACCCAATTTCTTAAATTTATCAGGATATTTTAAAGGCCACTCTATATTTTCTCTAAGAGCTTCCTTAATCTCTTCTAAACCGCCGATATCGTCCCAGACAACTTTAGGAATAGAGACTTCAACCTCACGAAGCGCTGTTGGAACAATTTCTTTAAATGCATCCATAAAGTCTTTCATCGTAACAGTTATCATATTTAACACATCATCAGGGATATCTCCACTATCAGAGTATTCTTCTATTAAAGGCAAATTCCTCTTTAGAGCTTTCATAGCAGCCTCTCTACAAATAGCTTGAATATCTGCACCGGTATATCCATGAGTAATACTAGCTAATTTCTTTATATTGACATCATCGGCTAAGGGCATTCCACGGGTATGGATTTTAAATATTTCATATCTTCCCTTCTCATCAGGTATTCTAATTTCGATCTCTCTATCAAATCTTCCGGGCCTCCTTAGTGCAGGATCAATCGCATCAATTCTATTAGTTGCACCTATAACAATGACTTGACCCCTTCCTTTTAATCCATCCATTAGAGTTAGTAGCTGAGCCACAACTCTTTTTTCTGCCTCACCAGAGACATCTTCTCTCTTTGGAGCTATAGAATCCAACTCATCAATAAATATTATTGATGGAGCGTTTTCTTCAGCTTTCCTAAAAATCTCCCTGAGTTTAGCTTCAGACTCGCCATAATATTTACTTGTAATTTCTGGTCCATTAATTGCGAAAAAACTTGCCTCACTCTCATTGGCGACAGCTTTGGCTAATAAGGTTTTACCACAGCCCGGAGGCCCGTGTAACAACACTCCTTTAGGTGGATCGATACCTAGATGACGGAATATTTTTGGAAACCTTAATGGAAGTTCAACCATCTCCCTAATTTTTTCTATTTCTTTCTCCAGACCACCGATGTCTTCATATCTAATCTCTGCATCCTCTAAATGTTCAGATAAGTCACTAGCAATTACCAATTTTGTTGTTTCAGATATATATACAGGAGAATCGGGGGATATTTTCTTTACTCTCAAGGATATTGAGGCACCAAAAAGTTTAATAGAGACAATGTTCCCACGTAATAGAGGCCTATTTATTAGTCTATTGTGAATTGTATTTTCAAAGTTTCTATCAATATTCTCAATTCTGTCCAGTGGCACAAGAACGATCTTCTTTGCTGGGAACAACCTAATAGCTCTTACCGATACTATATCATTATTTGATACTCCTAGATTTCTTTTCATGTCATCGTCTAAGCGGATAATATCTTCTGGTTCCTCCATGGCTAGAGAGGCAACCCATCCAACAATACGTCCCTTCTTCTCCACTAAAACTGAACTTCTTTCTTTAATACCAAGTTTTTCCATAACAAGTCTATGAATACGTATAATTCCCCTATCTATATCTCTTGGATATGCATCTCTTACTCTCAACTCTACCTTTTTCTCCATAGTAATCCAACACCAATCCAATAATGTTATCTATATATTAATTTTGGCAAAACAAACGTTTAAAAACAAATATTGATTTTCAAACATTTTGTTGAGGGGACAGATATAAAATATATTTCATAATTAAATTTGGGTAACTTCATAATCTCGTCATACCAACATTTTCAATACTACTTACTTCACCTAAATTAGATATATTTGATTCAAATTTACTGGGAAACACTTCATCACTTTCATCTACGGATACTAGGATAGTAACAGAGTATAACCCAAATGCAATTGGCTCAATCTTATAATCCAAAAATTCTCCCCCTAACTCTTCCGCAATTTCTTTAATTTTATAAATAATAGAATCTATAGTTTCCTTACCTGGTTCCCTAGGATTGATCTTATATATCAACCCCATTTTAGCCATATCCAACACCTTATGGACCCACAAAACCACAAGATGGACATTTATATTCTCTAGCAAATCTACGACATTTTTCACATCTCCAGATTACTACTTCTCCACATCCAGGACATGGAAAATATACAGATGCCTCGAAGATCATTATATTTTTATTACAAGATGTACATGTCGGTGGGTTGTACTCAATTTCGATACTCATACCACATCAATAACACCTATATCACACCACATTTTTATAAACTCTAACATTTAGAGAGATCTAAAAAGCATAGATAATTTCATGTATTTAGATAATTGAAAAACCGTCTTTATAAAGTCACGATCCATAAGAAGCTTTACTAGACTGGTCATATGAAAATCCATATCACCAAGTGTTAATAATACATTAAAAAACTCTCCTCTGGACATTATACTAACTATTTCCATTAATTCACGTTGGGAATAAGTTAAGAATATATGCCTTAACATTTTTTGTAATCTGTATTCATCCTTGAATAATTTATAAAAATGAGAAGAATACTCGGGTGCATCATATTTAAGAGCGTCGATTAACATATCAGAAGCGACCAATAAATAATATAACCCGCCTCCTGTGGTTACTTTTACCTGTCCAGCAGAGTCACCTATTAGCACTACATTTAAAGATGGATTAAAAAATTTTTGTACGGGTCCACCAACAATAACGTGACCATATAATTTTTTTATTGAATTTTTGTCGAGAGCATCTCTATTTATGGATAGCATAGAGGACAATACCCTCCATAAATTCCTATTTGACGCTGATCCAAGTTTCCATATATTATTCCCAATATTTATTGCCCATGAGAAAAAATCAGGATTGACATCTTTATCAACAAATATATATGCAATTCTATCATCATATTCATCAAAACCTTCTTCCCCCCTATATATTAACTGCATCGCAGGAAGTACATCTCCTCTTTTATTGGTTATATAGCTTCTTACACCAGTTGCATCAATGATAAGTGCATCACTTTTTTTAGTCATATCATATTTGAACTCTTCATTAAATCTAATAACACCACCTAAATCCAAAAACATCTTTTCAAGCCAAAGCTCATATCTATATCTATCTATGGCATATGCTCTAGGCATTGATGCAACAGCTTTAAAGTGAAGGCCCCCAACCCTTAGCTCAACACCATAAAACTTCTTTTTAACGAGGAAATTAGGGATACTCGCCATTTCTAGAAATCGATGACTAACTATGCCGCTACAATGCTGGGGGATTCCCACAACTGAATTTGACTCATATACACTCGGTTCAAAACCATTTTTAATAAGCTTATTCGCTACTGTTAGACCGGCCGGACCTGCTCCGAAAATATTTATCTCGTTAAAATCCATGTGGTTATACCTCCAAAAAATCAAATAACAATAACAAAAAACAAAATAAAATGTTTGGGAGGGATAAAGAAAGTGGCTAGATTAAAACAGGTTATTCTAGTTAGGACAGATATAAAAATGGGTAAGGGAAAATTAGCGGCTCAAGTTGCACATGCATCCATTCAATGTTTTTACATTACATTAAGTAAAAAACCTGGGATTGCTCATCAATGGATAAAAGAAGGTCAGAAAAAAGTAGTTTTAAAAGTTCCTGACTATAGATCTGCTTTAGATAGATATGAAAAAGCAGTTAGAAACGGGATAATAGCATGTATTGTATATGACGCGGGACATACACAGCTTGAACCCGGTACTCTAACTACAGTTGGTATAGGACCAGATAAGGAAGAACTTATTGATTATATAACCGGGGATCTTAAACTTATGTAAATATTCAAGGTGAATATTTTGTTCTCTAGGTCATCAGTATATGAGGATGTGTTTATAGGGTTATGCTATTACGCAACTAAAGATCACGGTCTAATTCCTCACAAGATAAAAAATACACCTAGCAGCTTTAAGGTGGAGGAGATAATTGATAATAATCTTGTGACTAGAGATGGAGATATATATATTTATAGGATTAAAAAGAGATGGGGAATAAGTAGTAGTTTCCTCTCAAAAATCCTGAGTAAATACGGAGCAATAACTCTGGGTAGAAAAGATAAATATGCTGATGCGATTCAATATATACTGTCTAAGAAGAGAATAAAAAAGAGGGGATTCGACTTTATAGGATCTATACCTAATGGATTAAAACCTCATGACTTACACATCGGAAATAGATTCGAAATCAAAGTCAAGATTGAAGATGATGGATACATATATAGAAGGGAGATAGAGGAGATTATTTATGATGAGATTATAAAAAATGATATCCCAAATTACTATTCATACCAGAGATTTGGAAAACGGAGAATCAACCATTTAAAGGGATATAACATCATTAAAGAGATTGCGGAGAAGGCCAAGAACAAGATAAATAGTAAATATATAGATAAACATGGAGGGAAATATATAGTTACATTATTGCTGAACAGCTTTCAAGCGTATATATTTAATAACACACTCAATTTATCAATAAAAAAAGATGGGAGACTTCCGAGAAATGTAACCAAGATAACAATAAAAAATATAAGAGGATATAAGATAATAGAGGATGCATTCCCCATAATAGGCTATGGCTTAACATACAGAATTCCAGAGCTTGAGGAGGTGGTAATTAAGATCGGCTTCACCCTTTATGATATAAAAAGGATACTCTATAACCTAAGATTCGTTGGAATAGATTTATATGGTGATTTAAGAATAACTAAAATATTCTTCCTTGAGAGACCGGAGATAGAATTTGATAGAGATACAATGAATATTAAATTTTCACTACCGAGGGGACAATATGCGACACAAGTATTAAGGGAGATATTAAAACCTCGATATCCATCTTCACAGGGATATTAACTTCTAACTGACTTAACAGCTGGATGATTTTCATCTCTAAGGATAACCTCATACCAGATATATTTTCCATCTTCCCCTACATAATAAGAGCCTAAAACCCTTAAATTTTTAAATTTCCTCTTTACACGATTCTCCGCGATCTCCTGCATTGATAACTGTCTCTTAATCTTTGATATTCCCATTCTTTTTTGTCGCCTACCTAATTTTGGTGGTATTTTATGTAAACCACCGCGGGATACCCTTACACGCACAACTACATATCCCTGTTTCGCTCTATAACCCAATGCTCTAGCCCTATCTAATCTACTGGGTCGTTCAATTCTATTTATAGCCGGTTCTCTCCTCCACCTCATTCTCAAATAGTTAAGATACCTCTTATATCTATCTTCTTTCCATATTCTTCTCCATGTTAGATTTATGTATTTATATGCAGACATGAAGATCAACCGTTAATTTACATCACTAGATATTTAACCACGTTATTCCTTTATTAAGTTTTTTATAAAGTATAAGTCATGAAGATAATGAAACTAGGAATAATAGGTAAACCAAATGTAGGGAAATCTACACTTTATAATGCGATGACCATGGGTAATTCTAAAATTGGAGACTATCCATTCACAACAATTAATTCTCATGAGGGAGTTGGATATGTAACTTTAAAATGTAGGTGTATCGATTTAAATATTAAAGATACACCGGTAAACTCAGTATGTATAGATGGTATTAGGCTAGTGCCTATAAAAATTATCGATACAGCTGGATTAGTTCCTGACGCTTGGAGAGGTCGAGGCTTAGGTAATCAATTCTTAAGTGAAATTATGAGAGCCTATGGATTAATTCATGTTATAGACCTATCTGGGGAGACCGATGAAGAGGGTAGAAAGTTAGATAATCCTGAATATGACCCAATACATGAAATAACATTTGTAAAAAAAGAGATCATACGGTGGATAGCAGCTATAATATATAATAATATTCAAAATATTGAGAAGAGGGTTAGACATAGAGGTGTGAAATTAGAGGAGGCTCTTTATAACATATTATCTGGAATAAACATATCAATAGATAACATTCTAGATGCCCTAGAAGCTGTAGAAATTAGAGATGTTAGACCTTTATTAAAAGATAATAAATTGATTGATTTTTCTAGGGAACTTTTAGAGATATCTAAACCAATTATTATTTCCGGTAATAAAATCGACAAACCTAGAGCTGAAGAAAATTATAGGAGATTAAAAACACAAAATATAGATGTAATCCCCACGTCTGCATTATCAGAATATATCTTAAAACGATTAGCAAGAGAAGGAATTATATATTATAGACCTGGCGATAAAGATTTTGACCTTTTGAAACCTAACAAAATAGATGATAAATTACATAGGACATTGGAGATGATAAGAGAAAAAATTCTTAGGAAATGGGGTGGAACAGGGGTTCAGAAAATCCTTAATACATTGGTATATGAAAAGCTTGGATATATAGCTGTATATCCTGTAAAAGACCCTAATAAGTATGCCGATACAAAGGGGCGTATACTTCCCGACATATATCTGTTAAAGGAGGGATCTACTATAAAGGACTTAGCTAATATGATTCATTCAGACCTGGCCTCAAGGGTTAAATACGGTGTAGATGCGATCACAAAGAGGAGAATATCACTAAACTATAAGCTAAAACATAGAGATATAATATCGATATCCATATATTAGAAACGAAATTTCTACTCCTCTTTTCTCTTTAACACTTTTACCTTATATATCCCAGTTCCATCCCTTATTGGATATACTTTTCTAGCAACTTTCTTTATTTCCTCATCTAACTTACCAAATAAAATATCTCTAATAAATGTTTGATGATCAGTTTTCTTTGCCCATTTATCAAGGACATCAAATACATATCTCCGAATACCCTTTTTTCTAGAATTGTTTATCCTTTTTGCTGTAAACACACCCACCCTTACTCTAAATTTATAGCCATCTTTTGTTTCAATATCTTTAATAGCTTTTACATAACTCGTTCCTCGCATAATAAATGATCTTTCATATTCCCTGAAGTATTCATGACCATCATATACAGTATATGCATATGAATCTTTAACTTCCGTAATTTTTAATTTAACTTTTATAAATTGATGATTGAAGTCTCCAGTCAAATCAGATAACAAGACCTCAATACGTCTGCCTTTTATAAGGTCTGGGTCTGTAGCTAAAATATAGTAGAGATCCATTCCACCAAGTAATTCAGGGGCTTTTACCATTATCTGAAATTTTTTCTTCCCCTTTCTTGACCTCCCATATCTTGTTGACATAAATATCAACACCTCTTCCCATACTAATAAATCCACATCCAGTTGTTCTATATAAGTTATCTATCTACTGAGGTCATCATTTAGTAGATTTATAAGGGGGACCAAAGCTCTAGCCAAGTCATTATATGCTGCACGGATACTTCCAATTCGTTCACCAGAAATTTCAATATATAATATGGAGTCTTTACAAGTTAATTTGATTGACAGCCCAGACACAACATTATCTGGTTCTAAAGCCTTCTTAATTATCATACAATCTTCTATTTCTAAATCACTACATGAAATTTCTACTTCCAACTTATACATCAAAACAATTTTATTATATTACTTAGATAAAATAATAATCGTTCTGGTGTTTAACCAGTGTTAATTCATTATCTATCGCTTGAGATAAGATTTAATTAAATCCACTAAAAAATTCACTAATGACCCATCTTCTCTTAATATTGAGGCTCCAGCTGCAACGTTATGCCCCCCTCCATGACCGCCATATTTTTTGGCAACATCCCGCATAACTAATGAGAGATCAAGCCCCTCATCTACTAGTTTCTTAGGTGCTCTAGACGAAATCTTTATGGCATCCTCATTTCTTAGTAGTACCAATATAACTTTATCTGAATATATAAGTGACCTAGATAGAAGTGTTGAGATTGTCCCACCAAATCTAGCAGGCACCTCCATATTCCTGAGATCCACAATAACTATATTATCGATAATTTTTCGGTTTTCTTCGACATAGGACATGTATTTACTAAGCAATTTTCTACGTTCTTCATATAAAACCTCCAATTCATTAATTAAAGAATCTCTTAATCCTGAAGTTATTAAAATCCCCAAAAAATCTTTACCGAGTCTTCCTGCAGTACTTACTAGACTTGAAAAGTCTTGAGAATATTTTAGTAGGGGGTGTTCCTCTTTAGTGAATATAATAATATCACTCATTAGATCTCTAGGTTTTAAATCATCTACACCCAATCCTAAAATATAATGAAGTATCTCTTCCAACAACCTATTCTTTTCATAATTAGAAAGGTCATCAACTGTCGTATATGCACCAGATCCTTTATTAATATCAATACCCGCCTTTTTAACCAGCATTAACCCAATATCATCTCTACCAGAGAAGTTGGGAATATATGGTACATATGTCCATGTTATTGCTTTAAATATCGGTAGGGAGCGATTCTGAAAAAATATAAAGTCTCTTATATGTTTAGCAACCCCCTTTGATATAGCTTCTTCTAAAATATTTAAAGTTAGATCCATTGGTTCATAGATCTGCATATCACCTGTTGCCCCAATTATTCCAATCTCAGTAAAGTAGGGATCTTTCAAGAGTTTGTATCCAATATAGGAGGATAGAACTGCAGTACAATCAGCCGATCCACCGTCAATACCGTATAACTCTGGATTTACAAGGATAAGATCTCTTAAATCTCCCGAGATTTTATGATGATCTATAATTAAAACTTTATTTACATTATATGAGGATTTATATTGAGATATCTTTTCTAATTCACCTGAGCCAAGATCAGCTATAATATGTAAATGAGCCTTTATCATAAAGAATTTTTTTATGTTATTGTCATTTAACTCTGTTACCGACCTTATGACATACTTCTTACCCAATTTCTCCAATAGCCTTAGAAGGGCACCTCCCGCAGAAAGTCCATCAGCGTCATAATGTGTAAGTACTGCAATGTATCTATTGCCTGGTGTTTCAGATATTATTCTACCTGCCTCCAATATACTTTCTAACAAATTTTTAAATGACATTTTTAACCATTGAATACTCTTTAACCTACTCTAGCTACATAAGTCTTATATTTCCAGTCTTTAGGAAGCTTACCAATTCTCTTATAATATTTCGATAGATGATGAATCTTAGCCTCAATAAGCTCTAACGAATGCTTATTTCTATAGTCTTTCTTATGATATTTAAGATGTTCCTTTAGTCTCCTAGCCTTGTCAATCAAGTTAGCGAGGTCCTCAGGAAGATCGTAATTTATACCGTTCATCTCCAAAAATTTTGTTAATTTAACGCCCATAACCTGCTTAAATGTCGGTATACCATATTGATCCCTTAATATCATACCTATTTCTGAGGGTCTTCTACCTTCTTTAGCTAGTTTAATAACTAATTCAGAGATCTCTTCCCTCTTCAGGAAAACCCATTCAGGTTTAGCCATAATAGCTGGTCTTTTTGAATGGGACTTTCCCTTTCTTCTTATATGCATTCTAGCCATATAAATATCACCCAACTCTTTACATCACCAACCTACGACTAAGAATGTATTTAGCAATCATATTAAAAAGCTTTCCTCTATGAGAGAAATTATTTTTTACAGAAGGGCCCATCTCAGCATAGGTAATTTTATGTCCTTCTGGTATAAATATAGGATCAAACCCGAACCCACCCATCCCCCGTTCCTCAAAGGAAATAATTCCATCAATTCTTACCTTGAATAATTTAAAAATATTATTTTTCATATGTAAAAGGCCATATGATAAGAAATATGCAGTTCGATCCTCAACTCCCTCTAACAGCTTTAAAATACCTTTACAGCCTATCGATTTATATACATATGAGCTATATGTCCCTGGAAATCCGTTTAAATAATTGATGAAAAGACCTGTATCTTCAACAATAAAGGGGACATTACCAAGTATTTTTAATATGTCATATCCTTTCCACAATATAACATCTAACAATAAGTCGCTTTGAACCTCCTCAACAGATATATTTACCCATTCAAGCCTTAATTTATATCTACCAAAAATCTCAGACGCTTCCTCGTATTTGTTCCTGTTACTTGTTACGAAATGAATCTTATCAAACTCTTTCATGATATCTACCCATTTTAGCTACCTTAGCATGTAATTTAATAACCTTATCAGAATTATGATATGTGTTCCTATAACCATTTAAAAAAGCGTCAAAACTGACGTTGGCAAAATCAGGAGTTAAATAATGGAAGGATCTATATACCACATCTAAATCAAACGCATAATCTTTAACTGACGAAGAGACAAAAGCTAATCCAAAATCGATGACATATATTTTCTTATTTGATACTATAAAGTTTGATGGATGGGGATCTCCATGAACAATATTTATTGAGTGAAGTTTCCCCATCAGCTTCCCCATACAATGGATAAAATATAGAGAATCATTTGAAAAATTTTCCAATAAATAATAAGATAAGGTTTGGCCTTGAATATATTTATAAACAATAGCTGTAGATTTTAAACTAACTAAGTATAATTTGGGGACTGGAATATTATTAATATGGGACTGATATAGAATATTAGCTTCTCTATAAGTCCTCAGTATACGTATACGTAAATCTAATTCAGGATCTCTATAAGGTTTTTCTATTCTTTTTTTTACTATAACCCTTGTCCCAAGATAATTTGATAGGTAAATATCACTCTCCGCATTTCTCGATAATAGTTTACTACCTGACATAAGCTTCTCTATTACATCCACTGAATATCCACCTCATCGAACCTCCATTTTTGGAGGATATAGGCCTCCTCAGGAGGGACACCCTCTAAGCCCTGTTGTAGCATACGTAAACCAACAATAGCTATTTGTACTCCATTGTCGCTATTCCATCTTTTATCTAGACGATAAACTTTAAGGCCATGTATATTGGCCATTTTAACCAGCTTCTCATATAATACATTATTTGATGCAACACCACCTGTAATGGCCAACGAGTTAATACTATCTTTTAGACTTGTTAATGCTCTCTCAGTTGCCTCAACTATAATTGAGAATGCAGTTTCTTGTAGAGAGAAGGATAAATCCTCTATGGAAACCTGTCCCTTCTTCATTAATTGGATGGCTTTAGTTAATAAGCCAGAAAATTGAAAGTTACATCCCTTAATGTTATAAGGCAATTCAACATATCTTTTTCCTCTAGATGCTAGCTTCTCTATGATCGGCCCACCAGGAAAATCTAAACCCACTTCTCTAGCGAATACATCAAGGAGATTACCAATGGTAATATCAAGCGTCTCACCATACGGCCTCCATCTACCACCCCTATAAGCAGTAATGACCGTATGACCACCAGAAACTAAAACTATCAATGGGTTTGATAGGTTAAAGTAGGATCTTACCAACTCAATATGTCCAATAGCATGATGAACTGGATATAATGGAATATTATATTTTAGAGATAATGCCCTAGCAATAGTTGCGCCTATTCTTAGACAGGGTCCCAATCCAGGACCTTTACTATATGCTATGGCATCAATTTCTTTAATTGATATCCCTGCTTCTTCAATAGCTTTTTTGACTACATCAACGGAATATTTGCTATGATACTCAGCCGTTTGAAATGGTTCTATGCCCATACCTTTTGGAGGGAAATATTGCCTCCTAACATCCGATAATATTCTTAAAGATTCATTTATAATACCTACTCCGAATGTATGTGCAGTACTCTCTATACCCAATACAATCATTTCCGATAATTATTAACTAAATTTAATGATTATTATTTAAGAATGCTTGTAGAAATAGACATTATAATACATGCAACAGAGGATATGAATAAGATACTAAATAGTTTAAAGAGGCTATTTAATATTGAGGAATATAAACTTGAACGGCGAGACCTTACAGGACATTATAAAAACCCAGTTATATTTCTAAAACTCAGATTAAGAAATTTAGAGACCAAGAGATTTATTAGTAGACTTTTTAAAATGATGAATGAAATAGATAAAGATTATCTATTAATGAACCTAGATGAATATATTGATAGAGAAAGATTATACATTAGAATTGAAAAAAATGGGATATGTAAAGGAGAAGTTAGACTAGCCGTTCAAGACCCTATAAAAATAACTATTTATAATATAGATAGGAAGAAAATCCTTAGTTATATTGATGAAAAAAATAGTTAAAGAAAAAAATATATTTTTCTATTCGTCACTCAATATCCAGGATAATTTTCTAATATGGAATGAGATAAAGTTTATAACTCAATTAGGATATTCTAACATAATCATCAAATTTGATAATCTAGATTTATTAGAACACTGGATAGAGGATAATAATCAAAAGGACATGAAATCTTTAGATGATACTAAAATCAATTTGATTTATAGGCTTCACTTATCTTATAATACTAGAACATCAGATCTAAAAAATTTAAGGAGAATATTAAATAAGGTAAGTAAAATAGAGGATAAATATAATGTTACCATAATAAAATCAATAGATGAGGAGCTATCAAATATAATCACCCCAAATCATATGGAGTATTATGGAGTTAAAATAATTACCTTGACTAATTTCAGATGGAAGGTCTTAAAGCGCTTTCATAGACATAGAGTATATTTTGAGATAATTCTAGATCGGCTATTTAGTGACAAAAAATATATGGCTAATGCACTACCAATGATTGATCCCCTAGAAAAATCAGATAAGTTACTCTTTACACAGATTAAACCTATTGTGAAGACCACTGAGTTTCCATATTTACTATCTTCATTGACTGACGGAAAATATGCATCTTATGGACCTATAACACGATGGAGTGATATTTTATGGTAAAGTATGTAAGGTATTTGTATATAGCTATCCAACTAAATGAAACCTCATTTGAGGATATAATGCGTGAATATAAGAAATTATTTGGGGAGTTACTTTATTATAAAAGTAGTCTCAAATTTTTTAAAATAGGAAAATTAGATATTGGAATCATAAGAATTAACAAGAACTATGTTGATAAACTAGTTTATACAATTAAAACTATGGAACATAAGACAAATTCAAAAATAGGTCCTATATACATAGGGAACACACTAAAATCTGTAAAATCTAAATTAAATGAAATCTATTTTATATAGAGAGAAGCCAATATGGATTTAGAGGCGAACGAGAATGTTTCCATCACAAGCTGCTTATGATAGGGCGATAACCGTATTTTCCCCTGATGGCCGTATTTTTCAAGTTGAATACGCCCTTGAAACTGTAAAAAGGGGGACATTGTCTATTGGAGCACTATCTAACCATGGAGTTGTCTTGTCAGCTGAAGAAAGTTTTTCAAAATTCCAGGATAAGAACTATAGTAGAAAACTCTTCATAATAGATGAAAATATAGGAGGAGTAATATCAGGATACGTACCCGATGGTCGTGTATTAATAGACTATGCCCGAGAATTTTGCCAATATCAAAGGATATTATATGATGAACCGCCATATGTAGAAGTTGTAGCTAGAAGAATAGGAAACATCAAACAGGGATATACACAACAGGGTGGAATACGGCCCTTCGGCGTATCAATAATATTTGGAGGGTTAAATCCTGATGGAACACCAGTTATATTTGTAACAGACCCCAGTGGATCATGTATAAAATATTCAGTAGCTGCAATAGGTTCAAACACAGATGTGGCAATCGAATTTATTGATAAACATTATGACCAAAATATGTCAATTGAAGACTTAAAAATATTATTGACTGCAGCCACGATTGTCGCAACAAAGAAAAAAGAGGAATTTTACATAAGATTCTTGGAAATAGATAAAGAAACTCGGAAAGCAAAATATGAGGATATCGAAAAATCAGCTGAGTATGTAAACAAAGCTATTGAAAAATATAACCTAACATAGAATTAACTAATTATTGGGATGAGTTGAATGTCATGGAGATGAAGATATAATGCCAGAGTATACGATAGCAAGATATAAGAAGGGAGGAAAAAAATTTGAAGTGCTTGTTGACCCTGATAAAGCTCTTGAATATAAACTTGGGAGAAGAAGAGATTTTACAAACATTTTAGTATTTGATGAGGTATATTTAGATGCCAATAAGGGTTTAAGAGCATCAAAAACAGATTTGATGAATATCTTTGGAACTACTGATATAGAAAAAATAGCTGAAAGAATAGTTAGGGAGGGAGACCTACTTATAAAAACAGAACAAAGAAGAAAACTTGTAGAGGAAAAGAAAAGACAAATTATAGATTATATATCTCGTTTTTGTGTAGACTCTAGAACCTCTGCACCTTTACCACCACTTAGAATCGAGAGAGCACTTGAAGAAGTAGGCGTAAAAATTGACCCTTTTAGAACAGCCGAAGAACAAGTCAACGACGTTATAAGCGAATTAGCAAAAGTAATACCAATAAAAAGGCAAATATCAATACTTACTCTTAGAATCCCCCCAGTATATGTTGGTAAGGTATACGGGTACATCAAAAATACTAGTGACATTTTAAAGGAAGATTGGATGGATGATGGATCATTAAATGCAACAGTTTCAATTCCATCCGGATTAAAGGTAGATTTCATGGAGAAAGTATCCAGATTAACTGGAGGATCCGTTTTTGTAGAGATAGTAGAAGAGAAAACTGTCTGAGGGAAAGTGTATGAATAGAAATGAAAAGATCGTAATACCTGGAGAGGGTATAGGAAATATCCACTATAAAGGACGGGAAGAGGGATTCATTTACAAGATTAAGAGAGGGGTTTCAGTGTCAACCCACTTAGGAGTAGCAAATATATCAAATAAGAGGATTGATATAATCCCCTATAAATACATTTACGTACCTAAAATTGGTGACTATGTCATAGGATTCATAGTTGGTTATGCGCCCAATGGATGGATAGTGGAAATAGGATCATATGTAAAAGGATTTTTACCTGCTAATGATGTAATTAAAAATGAGAAATTTGACCCTAAAAAAGTAGACCTTGATAAATATCTTAAACTTGGCGATCTAGTTGGAGCAATAATCCAAGATGTAAATAAGTTCTCCAATATCTTATTGACGATTAATAGTTCAAAAGAAAATATAAATACAAAGCATTTAGGAAAACTAACCAACTATTTTATAATCAAAGTCCATACTACAAAACTTCCCCGAATAATAGGCAAAAAGGGGAGTATGATAAAAATAATTAAAAAGAAAATAGATGGAGATATTATTATAGCCCAGAATGGTGTTATCCTCTACAAAGGCTCATATGAAAATTTTAAGCTTTTGAAATCAATTTTACAAATTATAATAAAATATACTTATGCGTCAGGATTAACTGGTAAAATAGCTGAAATGCTTGGAATAAAGCTTAATGAAACATACGAAAATGGTATAAATGATAAGGGTGTAGAGAAGGATGAGTAACAATTTTAAGAGAATAGATGGAAGAACACCTGATCAATTAAGACCATATAAAATAAGAGCTGGTATATTAAAAAATGCAGATGGATCGGCAGAAATAAAGTTGGGTAAGAATTGGATAGTTGTTGGGGTATATGGTCCTAAAGAACATTTTCCAAAGTTTGAAGCTCTCCAGGATAGGGCTATACTATTCTGTAGATATCATATGGCTCCTTACAGTACAACCGAGAGAAAATCTCCAAAGCCATCTCGTAGAGAAATAGAGCTTTCTAAAGTAATTAGATCTGCATTAGAGGAGGCCGTAATATTAGAAAGATTTCCTGAAATGAGTATTGATATATATATAGAAGTTTTACAGGCAGAAGGTAGTACGAGGGTAGCTAGTATTACCGCTGCATCAGTTGCCCTAGCTGAAGCAGGGATACCTATGAAAGATATGGTTGTAGGATGTTCAGCTGGGAAGGTTAACGGAAAAATCGTGTTAGATATTGGTGAGACCGAGGACAAAGAAGGGGAAGCCGATTTACCGATAGCCATAATGCCAAACCTTAAAAAAGTTGTTCTGCTTCAGATGGATGGTAAGCTCACGCATGAAGAATTTAAGGAAGCCTTTGAAATGGCTTTGAAAGGGGCTCTTGAACTTTATGAAGAACAAAAAAGAGCATTAAAAGATCTTATAGAAAAGATGAAAGAGTTAGAGGGTGAGTCTAATGAGTGAGAAATATAAAAATAAAACATTAGCAGAAATAATAAATATAGAACAGGCTAAGAACTTGTTAAATAAAAATCTTAGAAAAGGAGATAGGGGATTACTCGACTATAGAGATATAAAAATAGAGACTGGAACAATAAAAAAAGCATTTGGTTCAGCAACTGTTAATTTGGGGGATACTGTTGTAGTCGCAGGTGTTAATTTTGAACTTGGAACACCGTTTATTGATACACCAAATAACGCAATATTATTAGTAGAGGGGGAGATACTCCCTACCGCCTCTGTTGAAGCAGAAGCCGGTCCACCAGATGAACATGAAATTGAGATAAGTAGAGTTATAGATAGAGGTATAAGAGAGAGTGGCATGATAAATTTTGAAAAATATGTGATAATCCCAGGCGAGACAGTAATAAAAATCTTTGTAGACTTTAACATAATTAACGATGATGGAAATATTATTGACGCTGCTAACTTGGCGGCAGTTGCAGCATTAGCAACCGCCGAGATACCTAAGGTTGAATATATTAGAGAGCATATAGATGAAGTTAATAATATAAATATAAAGGAAATTCCCCGTGAATCATTTAAAGTGGAGGAAATCCCCATCGCCAATACAATAGGGATTTTTGACGGAAAAGTTCTTGTAGATCCAGATGCGGCTGAGGAGGAGGTAGTTGACACATTAATTACATTTACGCATCTTAGTACAGGTGAGATATGTAGTGTCCAACTGCTTAAGGGAGGGCTAACATATGAAGAAGTATTTAAAACACTTGATGTAGCTTACCAAAAAAATCTAGAGTTAAGAGAGATTCTTAAAAATAATGGGATATCATTATAGATTTAAGTATGTAAAAACACACATTATGATGATGGTGTAGTTTATGGCTAAAAGGAAAATGCCAAATATATCAGCTAGGTTTGGATCTAGATACGGATCAACACTGAGAAAAAGGTGGAATATTATAATGATTAAGAAAACGATGAGATATGAATGCCCACAGTGCATGCATAAGAAGTTGGAGTGGATATCGGTAGGAGTATGGAGATGTAGAAAATGTGGATTTAAAATTGCTGGTGGAGCATATGAACCATTTTTATCAAGGAAGATACGGTAAGTAAATCCGTTTGTTTATACAACAGAATATCCAAAAATAATTATTTTATTTAAGGGGATGTTATTTGGTAGTTTTAATCACAACTTCAAGGCGTCCCACAAAGAGAATTAATAGGTTGGCGAAGGAATTATCATGGGTCTTTCCTAACTCGATAAAGATAAATAGGGGTAAGAGAAGCTTAAAAGATTTAATTGATTTTATGATTAAGAAGGGATATACAAAACTTTTAATCATCGAGGGGCGTAAGGGAAACCCAAGAAATATAAAATTTTTTTCACTTTCATATGAAGGTCTAATAAAATACATGACCATTGAATTATTGGGTCTATCTCTTCAAATAGATAAAGGCATGAATAAAAAATTGAAAACCCTATCTATCGAGGACGATGGATTACCAAGAAGCAGGGAAATTAAAGAATGTATAGTAAACTTTTTAGGATCCGAGTATTTAATAGATCCTCGTCGAGAAGGAATAAATGGCAAGATGATGATTAGAAGTATAGAAGATTTACTCCTAATAGAATTTTATGACATATATGGAAGAGACATATACCCCAAATTGAGGGTGGGAAAGTGCATTGTAAATATAGAGTAAAGGTAAAAATTAGAGGGAAAGAGACCGATATTATTTACAACGTTTTTCTCTCCGATGCAAAATTAGAAGGATGGAGAATTAAGAAGGAAGACAACTCAGTAATTCTAGAATTGACTGGGTTAAAAAGTGACTCACAGGTAAGAGGTATAATAAATAGTATATTTAGGCAGCTAGATATCCTTACAAGAACTACATCGGAGCTTTAATAGTTATAATTAATGATTCTTATATAGTGATAGATATGAGGAACGAGATTCCACCTAGAGTTCAACATCTATTAAAACAGTTAAATGACATGCAAAAAACATATCAAAATATAACTATACAAAAACAACAAATAGAACTTTCTTTAATCGAGACTAAAAATGCAATAGAATCTATTAAGAAGAGTACAGATCAATATGTATATCGAATAGTTGGTGGAGTATTTATTCGACTTGATAAGGGGGATGTTCTAAACGAGTTGGAAGAAACATTGAAACTTCTTCAAACAAGAGTTGACATATTATCGAACCAAGAGAAGAAACTTATTGAAGATATGAAAAAACTCGAGGAGGATATTCAGAGAGAGATGGGCAGAGGATAACTTCTGAGTACAAAGATTAAGTAGAATTAAATATTTAACTAAATTCAGGATTGTAATAACTTGTAGAAATATGAATAGGCTTTTGAAGACTCTTTTGTCTATAAAACATAATCAAAATATATGTATATTAACCCATAGGAGAGCCGATCCTGATGCTGTTGCATCCTCACTACTACTAAAAAAATTCTTTAGACATATCGGATATAGAAACATATATATTATCCATCCAGAGGGGATATCTGGAAAGACATTGAGCCTCATGCAAAGGCTTCATATTAAATGGAAATATCAAGTGGAGCTACATGATGTGAATAATACATATTTTATCGTTGTTGATACTGGATCTCCACACCTTCTCGGAGATTACCTTAGATATTTAGATAATGGAAAAAAAGTGATATGGATAGACCACCACATTACTGGAGACAAAAACGAAAATTTTGTATATTTTGTATATGAAAATGCATCTTCAACCATAGAAATAATTATGGATATGATTATGCCTATTTTTAATATAAACTATTTTAATGAAGAAGAACAAAGATTCATTGCAGCAGCAATATACATTGAGACAAGGGGTTTAAGTATAGCAAGTCACTCAGCCATATACTGGTTCAATTATATACTTAAAACTACTGAGACATCAATTAGAGATATTCGCAACTTAATTACATTTGAAGAGGATGTATCTCATTACCCGGCTCTCATAAAGGCATTAGTTAGGGCTAAGTGGTATGTAACTAGCCCAAATAAAAATTTTATAGTAGTCACACATTCAAGTGCATACCAAAATGTTATATCTGCGTCATTACAGAGAATTGGGGCAGATTTATCAATAGTATATTCATATAAAAATGGGCTCAAGATTCATGTCAGATGTAAAGATGGACCCATTGAAAAAATACATAAAAAATTTATTGAAGAAGCAATAAACGAAATAAAATCGAGGGGATTTACACCGGTATATGGAGGACATAGTAAGCTTTATAATATTGAAGTTATTGGAGGGAAATTCAGGAAACTCTATGTGGAAGATATAGTTATTAAAGCTTTAAATCTAGTGACAAAGAAATTTGGGTATACTTTAGGTGAAATTAAAAATTGAAGAGAAATATGAAATCTCTAGTAGAACTTAAGAATATATGGTTTAGATACGAGGGTCAGGAAGATTATATTTTAAAGGATATAAACCTCGAGATAAGAGATAGGGATATCCTACTTCTCCTAGGAAGGAGCGGATCTGGTAAAACCACTATTGCTAGGATTATCACCGGCTTAATACCTCATTTCTATAGAGGGGAACTAAAGGGAAACGTAATTATTAATGGTAGATCAATAGTTAACAAACCGATATATGAAATAGCTGAATATGTAGGACTAATAAGACAAAATCCTGAGAATCAGATCCTTATGACTAACGTTGAGAGGGAGATTGCCTTCTCACTAGAGTTTCTGGATATTCCTAGGGAAGATATGAGGAAACGGGTCCATGAAACAGCGAATAAGCTTGGTATTAGCAATCTTCTTTCTAGAGATATCGATAGTCTATCCGGAGGGGAACTACAAAAAGTAGCAATTGCATCCATACTTGTTAGAAAACCATCTATAATAATTCTAGATGAACCCTCATCATACTTGTCTCCATCATCTGTGAATAGGCTAAGGCAATATATTATGATGCTTAATAGTGAAGGAATTGCATTCTTAATCATTGATCATAGGATTGACTATTGGCTTGATATAACAACTAGAATAGCAGTAATATATAAAGGTAAAAAGATTTTTGATAACAATTTGACTGAATTCCTTAAATTTATTGAGAAATTTGATGTAGGGTTAAATATACCACTACATCTTAGACTTGCAATAGATGTCAACAAATGTTGTGGAAAAAGAGTTTTACCTATAACACAGGACACAAAAAAAGTTCTCCAAATTTTACAAAAAGGTGGTAATAATGATAGAGTTTAGAAATGTTTGGTTTAAATACGATGAAACTGAGGAGTATATACTAAAAAATATAAATCTAGTTATTGAAAAAGGGAGGATATACTCTATTCTAGGGGATAATGGGAGTGGAAAAACAACATTAATAAGACATATGAATGGACTTCTAAAGCCAACTAAGGGAGATGTAATAGTTGATGAAGTCAATACCAGGGATATACCTATATCAATATTATCTAAGAAGGTAGCATTAGTATTTCAATATCCAGAGAGAATGTTTTTTTCCCCTACTGTAGAGGAAGAAATAAAATATACTTTAATTAATTTCGGATTTGAAGGTAAAGAACTAGATGAACGGACCGACTATATTCTTAAAGAATTTAGACTTGAAGATTTTAGGGATAGAGCACCTTTTAGCTTAAGTGGCGGTGAACAAAGACGACTTTCTATAGCAATAGCTGTTTCATGGGACCCAGATTATATTGTTCTCGATGAACCTACAACAGGTTTAGATGGAGAAGCAAGAAAAGACCTTACAAGTACGATAGAAAAGATTTTAAATAGGAGGAGGACTGTTATAATAGTTTCCCATGATCTCGAATACTTATTTGAATTATCTCCTCATGTTATATTAATGAATAATGGTCAGATAATGTTCCAAGGAAAATTTGGGGAATTACTCGAAAATGAAGACATAGTAATAAAGTGTGGACTTTCTATGCCTAGAATATCATTACTACTTCATTTTCTAAAAAGGGATGGTAATTTGAACAACTTGAAGTATAACGAAATTCTTAATTTACTGCTGGATAAACTTAGGTGTACAAATTATGTATAGAATTAGTTATAAAGCATTTAAATTCGAAGCTAAAAATGCATTGCTATATAAAATTGATCCTAGGGCGAAGCTCCTAATATCAATGTATTCAATGACTATATCAATAATAATATTCGATATTACTTCAATCACATTACTAACAATTTATCTGATAGCATATATTGCATTCCTAGGACAGATATTAAAAAAAATATTAAGAAATTTAATAGTACTCACGCCTCTTATTATAATTATATTTCTTGCTAACTACCTAGTAACGTTCGATATTATTAAAAGCTTAGTTCCAGCAATAAAGCTTATATCTGTCGTTCTATCTATGAATATTTTCTTTCTAACTACAAGCCCTGATGATTTTTCACTTACTCTTGAGAAACTAAGGATACCGTTAGCGATTACACTAGCATTCTCACTCTCACTAAGGTTTATTATCGTCCTTTCTAAACAGTTAAATGAGATAATAGAGGCACAATTATCTAGGGGATATACTCTGGATAAAGGTGGCTTAATACAACGAATAAAGAATTTTATACCAATTCTAGTTCCTATGATAGTTCTTAGTATCAAAAGAAGTATTGATATAGCGGAGACGCTAGAGGTTAGA
>DQVL01000090.1 GCA_015661745.1 Thermoprotei archaeon
AAGGTATTATTTAGGGTTGAGTTAGAATTTACAGCTAGGAGACCTTTGAGTGAGGAGGTGAGATATATTAATGTTCCTGAGAAGCCTTTTTTGAGGGGTATTGGTTGGTTTCTTACGTGGGAAACCGGTGAGATCCATTGGGAAGCATGGTATTATGAATATGTTGAGATAGTACCGCCTGGAGCCCATGGATTTATGCAGGTGGTCTATCCCACTACAGGTTATACATTCTATGAGATATATCATGGAGTTACTGGGTCAAGTATGGAGGAATTTCCAGTTACGGATGGTGATGAATTTATAACAGTTGATCCAGGTTTCTGTAGATAATAATTATAGGGTGTGTGCGATGCCGGTAATCAGTATTGACCCTATAAAGGTTTTTATAAAGGCTTTTCTAATGGATTATAAGCATCATATAAAAGTAGTTTTGATATCAGTTATTATACTCGCTATATCATCACTAAATTATTTCATAGGACCATATAGATATGATGTATTGGTATCTCCCTATATCGATGCAGGATATGACTATATATACTCAATGGATTCCCTAACCAATATATTTATAGTGAATGATACCATATTAGATTCGCCGGTCAAGCTTGAGAAGGTGTTTAGGGAGTACCTGGATAGATCTAAAGTTCCATATAACGATCTAGTTGTTGTAACATATGAAATCTATAAAGATTTAACTGTCTTCATCATATCAAATTACTCTAAAATACATTTAACAATCTATTACTCTCTAATCTCTGGTAGACATATTTCAGGTGTTTATGAGGCTCAGGTGCCATTAGCTATAGAGGTTAGGAGGGAATATCCTAGGGTTGGAGATATATTTGTTATCGAGGGAATCGAGTATAAAGTTGTTGGCCGACATAAATATCAGGAGGATATCTTAATACCATATTCAAGTATTTTGGGTGATGCAATCGATTTAGATATAACTAAAAGCTTTATATATGTTGATTTCAACGGCTCCATTGAAGATCCTAAGGCTATATTTGAGGACTTCATTATATACCTCTGGTCTAAAGATATAGTTGCTCCAGACCCAAAAATATCAACCAACTTCTATGAAGCTATGGAATATTTCAGGGATTCAGGATTAGATGTATATTCTAGGGAGAGGACGTTAAAACATAACCTTGAACTATATAATTCAAGTTTTAATAACCCTGTAAGCCCATTTTTTATCGTGGTTTATGGGGGGCTAATAATCTTCGTATTATATTTTATGAGGTCGATCGATAACCTATTCAATAAATATAGGGAGTATATAGCTCTACTATACTCTATAGGTGGTACAGATAGATATTTTATAGTTATATATACAGTTATATTCATGATATATGCCCTCGCCATAACACCATTTGTTATCCTTCTATCCCACCTATATATTGTTAATGGGTTGAGGATTGATATTCCCATAACATATTTCATGGGCTTGATATCCCAACTATATATATCTACATTGGCTTCCTCATACATTATCGTTCTTATATTTGTATATTGGGGTTTGAGACGCCGTGGATTCGCCGATATATTATTTGAGCGGTTCCTAGGGTGACCATATTTGATTATCACTAGGAATTTGAAGAAGACTTTCCAGACCAAGAAGATGGCTGTACACTCTATCAACAAAGTATCTTTCGAGGCTAGAGAGGGGGAGTTAACTGTATTGACTGGTCCTAGTGGGGGTGGAAAGACTGTAGTCCTTAATATGTTGGCAGGCTTTATCAAACCAGATTATGGAGATATAATTATATATGGTGAGGACACCTCTGGATGGGGGTGGAGCCGGTGGAACTCATTTAGAAGGAGATATATATCCTATGGGACACAGCGTAACATCTTTATCCCAAATATATCTGTTGAGGATAATATATCTCTCCCACTTCTAATGCTGGGCCATGAAAAATCTGAGGTTATGGATTTAGTTAGAGATCTTATGGAGAGGCTTGGGATAGAATATCTATATGGGAGGAAGACCTATACATTGAGTGGTGGGGAGCAGAGAAGAGTTATGGTTGCACGGACATTAATAAATGATACACCCATAATCCTTCTCGACGAGCCGACGGCCGAGTTGGATGAGGATTCATCAAAGCTTGTAATCGACTTGATAAATGATTTTATATCTAGAGATAAGATATTTATAGTCGCTACTCACGATAAAAACCTAGTTAATATTGGTGATAGAGTCATTAAGATTGATAGGGGATACTCAACCATTATTAAATAACATTAAATATAATCATCTAAGCCATATCCTCTACAAATTAATAAAATATTGTTGGGGTGAAGGTGATAAACTCATCAGCTAAAACCACTATCTATTTAAGAGTATATTATCAAGTAAATCTAGTCATTATATATCTTGATAAGCAACTCAAAGATATTCCTTTTGTATGAAGGGCTTTGATGACCCTATTCAGGAGGCTATAGCTGATTTCTCATCTAGGATAGAGTATAATGATTTGAAGCCTGAGGTTATTACTGAGGCTAAATACCGGGTTTTAGACTCGTTAGCCGTCTCGATAGCCTCATTGGGAGAGAAGGCAATATCAATATTGAGACGTGGCTTCATAGGTCTACACCCCACAATAGATGGATCTACAATATGGTATACAGATTTCAAGACTATACCTGAATATGCAGCCTTTGTAAATGGGTCTATGGTTAGGGCACTCGATTTTAATGATACATATCTATCTAGGGAGCCACAACACCCAAGTGATATGATAGCGGCGCTATACGCAGCTAATGAATATGCAGGGTTAGACGGTAGAGACTTGTTAAGAGGTATTATCGTTGGTTATGAGGTTGGGATTAGACTATGTGACTCAGCCTCCCTAAGGATAAATGGTTGGGACCATGTAAACTATACTATGGTCGGTGCAGTAGCTGGATTAGGTAATATGCTTAGACTCTCGAGTCGGGAGATTGGAGAAGCATTGGCGATAGCTGTTACACCCCACATAGCCCTTAGACAGACTAGAGCAGGGAAGATTAAGATGTGGAAGGCTTCAGCGGCATCCGATGCATGTAGACATGCCCTATACTCTATATACCTCGCCTCTATAGGCTTTGAAGGGCCATATAAACCCTTCAATGGTGAGATGGGCTTCATAAAACAGCTTAACCTAGACTTTGATGTAGAGCCTATTATGGAGTTGGAGAACCTAGATTCACCAACCTCAATTCTAAAGTCATATATGAAGTTCCATCCCGTAGAGTATCATGCACAGTCGGCTGTAGACGCTATATATAGACTGAGAGATGAATATGGCTTTACATATGATGATATAGATATGGTTGAGGTTGCAACTATAAATGCTACCTATGACATAATAGTTAAACATCCGGAGAAGTGGAGTCCAGAGACTAGGGAGACCGCTGATCATAGCCTACCATATATAGTTGCATATACACTGACCCATGGAGATATATGGATCGATAGCTTCGATGGGGATAGGCTTTCTGATCCGAGGGTTAGGGATCTAATGAGTAGGATGAGGATATATGTTGATGAGGAGTTAGACAGTAGATATCCGGAGGAGGTTCCAAATAGGGTTATAATTAAACTTAGGGATGGCTCAAAGATTGAAGAGACTGTATATAGGCCTAGGGGGTATCCAGGCTCTGGATATGATGTTGAGAAGCTCCTCATTAATAAGGTTAAGAGGTTGATGAAGCCCTACTACCCAGTTGATAGGGTAGACGATATAATATCAATAGTCTTAAACCTAGAGAAATACACTTTATATGAGTTATCTGAAGCATTGGTGATATAAATGATATATATAAAATCATCTAGAGATGCTAAACCCATTCTACGTGAGCTGATAGAGGATAGTAATACCTATATGGTTCCAGGTGTATATAATCCATTCACAGCTTTACTGGCTGAGAAGATGGGGTTTAAAGCTATATATTTAAGTGGTGCAGCATTGACTGGGAGTCTTGCAATGCCAGATCTAGGTTTGATAACGTTATCGGAGCTTACATTCTTCACAAAATATATAGCTAGAGCAGTAGATATACCATTGTTAGTAGATGCTGATACAGGCTTTGGCGAGGTATTAAATGTAGCTAGAGCAGTTAGGGAGTTGGAGGATGCGGGTGCATCAGCTATCCAGATTGAAGATCAGGTCCTACCCAAGAAATGTGGGCATCTGAGGGGGAAGCAACTTATAAATCCTATTGATATGGCGAGGAAAATTAGGTCGGCAGTCTCGGCTAGGAGGTCGAGGGACTTCCTTATAATAGCTAGGACTGATGCTAGGAATGTATCCAGCCTTGAAGATGCTCTTGAGAGGAGTAAATTATATGTTGAGGCCGGTGCAGACATTATATTTCCAGAGGCTTTAGAATCTATAGATGAATTTAGAGTCTTTGTTGAGGAGATAGATGCACCTATACTAGCCAATATGACTGAATTCGGTAGGACACCCTATATATCCTATAAGGAGTTTAGGGAGGTAGGAGTCAAATTTATTATATATCCAGTCACTATATTTAGGGGTAACGCTAGGAACACGCTAGATATCCTTAAATCGCTTAGGGAATATGGCGGTCAAGAACCATTCCTAGAGGATTTAATGACTAGGAAAGAGTTCTACGACTTGATTGGATATAGTAGATATGAAGATTTTGATGAAGAGTTATCGAGGTGGAAACCATAAAAACTATTTTCCAACTCTATACCTACCTCTAAATAATCTAATGATATATATCCCAATAGATATCAATACTACAGCAGTAGAAACCATAAATATATTGAAGATTAAGTCTCCATATGGCCCAAAAATATCTAGAAAGAAATTCCTCAATATATTTATTAGCCTATTCAAGTCGAATATATCCTCAGGTGAAGGTGCATTGGTCTCGATAAGCTCTACATCCAATAGTACAACGAGTCCATATTTAATAAGTGCAGGGAATATGAATGACCCCTTCAACATATACCCAGCTTGATGATACTCAATATCTATTGGTCCTAATTGAGACGATGTATAGGTGATTCCAATCTCTTCAATTGGGGGTACTGTTGCATTAAATTCACCTGTCAACTTTATACCATCGGTATCATCCAAAAATATTTTATTAAGTTCAATGGTGGATCCATAACGACCCTTGGCAATAAATGAACTTCTGTTCGAGAGGGTCTCCCTAATAGTATTTAGATCCCAAATTATGAAGAAGGGCATCTCATATCCATTAATATCAACCATTCCTTCATCCCTATACACATTAAAGATGAACTCACGCTCAAATATATCCCGAAACATCTTATCTAACGTCTGATTAACCGGTTCACCTACAATTACTCTACGAATATTCGTAAATTTAATTGTGACTGTAAAATAGTCTACATAATTATCTTTAATAACCACATCCATATCTGCACCCCGATAGAGTTCACCTAAACCTGTACCCCATATCTTATCTAGGCTTGGATCCTCAATATTGTAGAAATCAGGTATAGCAAGGAGAAGCTCCATTTTCACGCTATATTTAAAATAGGTCCCCTCTTCATAGAAGGGTAATGCATAGGGAGATATAAAATAGTTGAATGTTAGGATTATTGTTAACCCCAATGCTAAATACTGCATCATATACATAGGATATCCCTATTCTAATAATTTACCTCAATATATGAATATGGAATTATCACTTTATGCGTGGCATATACTGTGTCACCATGTTTATGTATATAATATGCTGTTACCTTAGTCTGAGCCTTAAAAGCACGTTCAGTAAAGAATGAATAAACTAAATAGGCATCGGATGTCATACCTCCATCGTCAGAATATTCTCTGGCGCATCCAATATTA
>DQVL01000163.1 GCA_015661745.1 Thermoprotei archaeon
ATACCTTATAAAGTGGGTATCGAGAATATTATATCTAAAATTATTGGTATGAGGTCAAGAGATATTTTATTGCTGGATATAGAGAGGTATATTGATCATTTAGAGGATATGCTAAAGAGGATACTCGATATATCAAATGTATTAGGATTTGTAAATATTGGTATACATATATATCCAATCCGATGGGTTTATGAGAGCCTTGAATACACTGTTAAGCTTATCTCACGTCTCTAGATTCACGTTTTAACCTTGTTCCATCACCAAATACCCAGTATTCACCATCCTCCCTATGTTCAAGCTTGAATATGGGAGGCTCAAACTTAACCCGTTCAAGAACCTTAATTGCTTTTTCAAAGCCCTTCTTACGGCCTTTAGCCCCCACTATTATATATAGTGTTTTATCCCCAACATCCAAATTTCCATATTTATGAAAGATTTTAATGTCGTATATACCTTCCTCCATCTCCTCACTAGCTATTTCCTCAAGCTTTTTTGATGTATATGGTTCATAGACGCTATAATCAAGTCTCGATACCTTCTTACCATCTATATCACCCTTTACAAAACCTATGAATATTACAATGGCCCCCATACCCTCATGGGCGTGTCGAGCGAGATGATCAACAATCTTATTTAGATCTATGTCGTTCTCTATAACTCTTCCTTCAACCATATTAACCACCTGATACTGGGGGTAGAAGAGCAACCCTATCTCCATCCATAAGTTTATAGTTAAGCCCTCTATTCACTCCATTAACAAGGACTAAGATTGAGAATCTATCTTCAAACTTTGCCAAATCAGGATGTAACTCCCTAATTCTATTTAGGAGGTCAGCCAAAGTCACTCCATCACCTACCTCAATCTCCTCTTCAGGGACACCTGTATAGTCTGATATAGCCGCTAAATATTTAACCTTCACTCTAACCATATATATCACCTAAATAGATATGGCATAGCCTCTTAATCAAGATTAATATTTAGTTAAGTATCAATAATATGATGTAATAATGATTGGCCAGAGAATCCTTAGAATCATATATAAAAAGAGACCTAACCCCAACTCAATCCTCTATAGGGAAACCGTGGATCACATTAGAGACATAGACAGTGATACTCTAGACTTGGGTGGAGGGCCAGGTTACCTCCATCTCTTCATCAAAGAAAAGTGTTACTACGTAGTCCAGGATATAGATTTCAAGATGTTATCATATGGAGATCATTTAATCGATAAAGTTTTGGCCCCTGCTGAGGAAAAGATTTTTAGGGACAATACATTTAACTATATAATTATCCATGACGCTTTACACCACTTTCAAGATATTGATCAGGTATTTAAATCTATTTATGGAATATCTAAGAAATATATATTGATTTTTGAAGTGGAGTTGGGGAATCTAATAGGAAAGTTTATAAAGTATTTGGAGATTCTACTCGGGTTTCCAGGAAATTTCTATAGCTCCAAAGAACTTATTAGGATGGTTCAAGACTCTAAGCTTGGATCCATATCCGAAGTTATAAAAACAGGGAGGTTTAGATATCTGATTAAAGTAGATACTCAGCCCCAGTCATAACTAGGATATACCTTTTGATCTATAAATCTACGTGCCCTATCAATAACTCTATAGTCACGACCTAATCTAATTAGTTCTGAGACTCCATACATAGTTATTACATCCTTTTTAACCTCTCTGAAATATTTCTTAAGACTCTTAAATGAATCTGGTGAGTTATTCTTCAACATATTCAATAAATTATCTACAGCTTTAGATAGTTCATCAAGCGACTCTATCAATATACTTACTAGCCCAAGTTTATATGCCTCTTCACTAGTTATATATCCAGATGTATAAGCTAGATATTGACTCCTCATCAAACCCAGTGTGTAACGCCCTAATGAAGGTAGGAAGGGGGGTATAAGACCCCATCTAGCCTCTGGCCACCCAATCCTAACCCCTTTAGGAGCAATTATAAAGTCACCCAACCATAGAAACTCTGCACCCCCACCATATGCATCTCCATTTAACGCAATTAATACTGGTACATCTAGGGAGAATATTGTATTGACCATTTCAGATAGTTTCTCGAATAATTTGCCACTATCTATCGGGTCACTATAGGAAGCTAATTCCGCTAAATCAATACCTGCTGAAAAAACTTTACCCCTACCTGAAAAGATTATAGCCCAGTATCCACCCTCCTCCAATACATCTATTACCTCATTCATCAAACCATTATTGAATGAATTAAGCTTATCCGGCCGGTTAAAGTATATCCATCGGACTCCATCCTCGTCATATACCTCTATAAATCTATATTTATCCATAGACTACACCTCATGCATATATATCTCTCTATCTACCGATATAATATTTATTATTAGGGATGAGTCTAGATACTACATTATTGAAGGATATAGAAAATTTTCAGAGGGAGGAGATAACTGAATACTATATATATAAATATTTGGCTGAGAAGGAGGGTGGGAGGAATAGAGAGATCCTATTAAAGATTGGGGAGGACGAACTCAGACACTATAAGATATGGAGGGAGATAACTGGGAAAGATATAGAACCAGACTGGAGAAAAATCCGGTTCTATAGATTACTATATAGAATCTTTGGACTAGTGTTTTCCTTAAAGCTTATGGAGATGAGGGAGAGGAGGGCTGAAGAGAGATATAGGTTAATAGCTGATAAGATAGAGATCGCCAACGATATTTTAAAGGATGAATTTGAGCATGAGGATGAACTCCTCTCATTATTAACTGATGAGAGGCTACAGTTTATAGGATCTATTGTATTAGGACTCTCCGATGCTTTAATCGAGTTAACCGGCGCCCTCGCAGGGTTAAGCCTAGCACTATATAATACCTTATTAGTAGGTCTAGCCGCGTTAATAACTGGTATAGCTGCTTCAATGTCCATGGCCGTCTCTGAATATCTATCAAAGAGGAGTGAGGGTGATGTAAACGCTGTTAAGGGAGCCTTCTACACAGGTTTAGCATATATATTAACTGTTCTATTTATTGTAGCTCCATACTTCGCCGGAAACAACGTATATATTAGTCTAGCGTCAAGCATATTAATAGCAAGCATTATAATAGGTGGATTAACATTCTATACATCAGTGGTTAGGGAGATTAGATGGAGAAGGGAATTTATTGAGATGATTACATTGACAATGGGGGTAGCATTAATATCATTCTTGATAGGTTATATAGTTAGAATAACATTTAATATTGAGGTATGAAGGAGAGGATTCAAAAGGCTATAGAGGAATATAATAGGTATAGAGGTGTCGAGGCAAAGGCGAAGATCCTATATCTTGACAAGGATATTTTGAGGGTGGAGATTAGAGGTAGCTTCTGCGAGACATGTGGATACTATGATTGGATAGAGGATATAGTATATATACTCAGAGATTACGATATAGATTCAGAGTTGATTAGAGTCAATGAGTTAGACGATGGTGCAATTGCAGAGATAAAATATAAAGGGGAGGAGTAGAAATCTACTTTAGAAGCTCTTCAATCCTCTTCTTAACAATATTATTGACCTCATCGTCATTGGTTCTCTTAAAGGCTTCAACGCTTAACGTAGATAGATCCCACTTTACAGAGCCATCTACAACTTCATAGTCGACCTTAACCCTAACAACATCTCCCTTCCCAATCTTTAAATCCTCTACCAAGATATGGAAAAGTAGTTGGTTAATCTCGGCTGCGGCTCTAGCCACCTCCTGATTCGATAGTCTACCCTCTTTAACGTCATTCCTTAACTGGGCAAATAATGTCCTCCTCAGTTTATCGGCATAGACACCAGCTATAACAAAACCTGTACTCAAAGTAGGCATTTAGCAATACACCTCCTCAGTAGATAATAATATTTATTATCCCCAAATATATTATTACAAACTTAAGGGGATAATCGTTATAACATTGTATATTCATATATTTTTATTGATATTTAATTTTCAAATATGAGTTACGTAGCCCTTGATGTTGCGACGCCTAAGGATGCATTAATAGCTCATTACATAATTAAAAGGCTTGATAGAAAAGATATTGAATATGTCGTATTCTCACGTAGTTCTACACAGACCATCCAACTTCTAAACCTATTCGGTATAGAGCATATATTGACTGGTAGATATGGATATTCGCTTGAGGAAAAATATATGGCGACGCTTGAGCAAGAGAGGAGAATATTAGATTATATCATGGAGAATGGGAGACCATCGGTTTTATGGACACATGGGAATGTGGCTGGGGTTAGAACAGCATACCATCTCGGAATACCAATTATATATTCGAATGACACTCCACATAACGAGCCTGTAACTAGACTAACTATTCCCTTAGCCACAAAACTTATCTCTCCAGAGGCTATACCAAAATGTAAATGGATATTGAAGGGGTTGGAGAACGAAAAAATTATACAGTATAGAGGAACTGAAGAAGTTACATGGGTTAAAGAATATCTCAATGTTGATAGGGAAAGGATTTTAAGGAAATACATTGGTGAAGCACCAGATAGAGTCATAATATTAAGGACTCTAGAGTATTACGCAAGCTACAGCTATGGTGTAAGATATGAACTGAGAAAAATCGTTGAATCTATATCTAAATATGGAAAGGTAGTTGTAATCCCTAGATATGGAGATGAGAGGAATAGATTCGGAGATATAGATAATCTAGTTATACTTGATAGACCTACTTTAGCTGTTGAGTTGATAGCGGCCTCTGACATGATGATATCATCAGGTGGGACTATGGCTAGGGAGGCTGCCCTACTTGGTATACCAAGTATTTCATATCACTTTAGGGATGACATTATCAAGTTCTTGATGGGGGAGGGCCTACCGATAAAATATATCCCTAAATCCATGGATATCATTGAAGAGGTATCGAGGGTTATGCGTGATCCCGAAAGGTATAGATATGATACTAGGGATATTATAGAGGGTTATGAGGAACATATTGATATAGTTATTGAGGAGATAGAGGCTAGTCTATAAAGTCTTATTAAATATTTATAAGCTATTTAAAAACTATATAGAGTTTAAGATGTCCACCACAGAAATCTTCAAGAAGGAGATTATCAAGGAGATATTGGAGAAATATAGGGTTATATGGGCTCTTGGCCATGCATCTAGCTTGATGGGATGGGATTCAGAGACATACATGCCTAAACAAGCATATATAGATAGGGGTGTAGCATCCTCTGAGATAAGTGTATTATCAAGAAGTTTATTACTGGATAAAGATTTTCTATCTAAGTTGGATAGGGCTAAAGAGGTCTATGAAGATTTAAATGATTATGAGAAGGGTGTAATTAGGGTATTGGATAGAGCAGTCAAGATCTATAGGGCTCTACCTGAAGATCTAATTAAGGAGATGGCTCTGACTCGGGAGGAGGCTAGGGCACACTGGGTACAGGCTAGATATAAGTCTGACTATAATATATTTAAACCATATCTAGCTAAAAATATTGAGTTATCTATAAAGGCAGCTGAATATCTAGGATATGATATAGATAGATATGATGCTCTACTAGACCTATTTGAGGAGGGACTCACCTATAGAAAGGCTAAGTCGATTCTTGATGAGGTAGCCTCTAAAATAAAGCCTATATTTGAGAAGGTATATGACGAAGAGATATTCCCATCTAAACATCCATTGGAAGACGTTAAATATGATATTGAGGCGATGAAGGAGATTAATAAAGAGGTTCTTAAACTATTTAATTATCCATGGGATAGAGCCCGTCTAGATATATCTGCACATCCATTCACAACTGGTATAAGCTTGGATGACGTTAGGATAACGACGAGATATGAAGGCTATGACTTTAGAAGGACTTTATACGCTGTATTACATGAATATGGACATGCACTTTATGACCTTCAGATCGATCCAAACTTTAAATATACTCCTTTAGAGGGGGGTGCCAGCCTAGGAATTCATGAGAGCCAGAGTAGGTTCTGGGAGAATATAATAGGGAGGTCTAGGGAATTCACCGAGATCTTAAAACCTGTTCTAGATGAAAAACTACATTTTGTTAGAGACTATGACGTTGAGGAGTTATATAAATACTTCAATATTGTAAGGCCAACATATATTAGGGTTGACTCTGATCAACTTACTTATGACCTACATATAGTACTTAGATTCAGGATGGAGCACATGTTTATAAATGGGGAGTTAACTGTAGATGATGCACCTGAGATATGGAATAATACTATGGAGGAGCTCTTAGGTATAAAGCCTAAGAGGGATAGTGAAGGAATACTCCAGGATATACACTGGAGTATAGGTCTGATGGGATACTTCCCAACATATACATTGGGTAACATATTATCAGCCCAGATAGCATATTCTATGGAGAAGAAACTGGGTAAAATATCAGACTTAATAATAGATAGTAGATTCTCAGATATACAGAACTATTTAAAGGATGAGATCCACAGATATGGTGGTATGTATAAACCTGAAGAATTAATTATTAGGGCGACGGGTGAAGATATAAATCCAGAGTATTACATTAGATATCTAAGAAATAAGTTTCTAACCCAATAAAATCTATATATGGTGTTGAAAAACTATACACTCTTTATCGCTGGTATTGGATATCTAGGATATAACCTCGCCAAAAATTATGTGGAT
>DQVL01000121.1 GCA_015661745.1 Thermoprotei archaeon
ATATATCAAATATGGATATGTTATATAAAGTTGCCAGTAATATACCTGATCAAATATCAACGATAGTTAAAAAGCTTTGGCCAGGGCCATTCACAGTTGTATTGAATAGAGGTGGAGTACCCCCTGAGGTTTCAGCTGGACTAGATACTGTAGCGGTTAGGATGCCCGCCCACCCATTTACACTAGATATGATAACTGCTCTTGGGGATCCAGTGGCTGCTCCAAGCGCCAATAAATCTGGTAGACCAAGCCCCACAAAAGCTGAACACACAATTAATGATCTATATGGTGAAGTGGATTTAATAGTTGATGGAGGAGAGACATTATATGGAGTAGAATCTACAGTCATAGACTTTACATGTACACCACCTACGTTATTGAGGCCTGGACCATTAACCCCAGATGATTTAACTAGTCTCCTTGGGATAGATATATATATACCCGATTATGTGAGGAGAGCGGCTAAAGTCTCTAGACCTAGGTCTCCAGGTATGAAATATAGGCATTATGCACCTGAGACGAAGATGATTCTTGTAGAGACTAGCGACTATACAGATCTTAATATGCTGGTGGAGAACGTTTCAAAAGTCGTCAATAAATATATTGGTAGGTATAAAATCGGTTTACTGGTTACAGATGAGACTATGGAGCGGTATAAAGGATTGGCTACTTACATACTAAGTTATGGATCGAGGAGTAATCTATATGGTATAGCTAAAAACCTATTTAGGAGGTTGAGGGAGGTGGATGAACTCGATGTAGACCTCATCATTTCAGAAGGTTTTCCAGATGAGGGGTTAGGACTTACAATAATGAATAGGCTTAGGAAGGCGGCATCAGAGATTATAAAGTATTAGGATAGATATCTATACTAGCCATATGTATATGGCTTAACATGATCATCATCAGTTCAAAACCAATTGAAATTGATTCAAATGATGTATTAACTTCTATATAATATTTTCTGTAGGTAATATACTAATATATTTATGGATTAAACATTTATTGGGTATGATGTAAAGAGGGTCGACTGAGTAATGAAGATAACTGAATGGCTGACCCAAAACAAAGATTATTTCAATATCTTCAGGTATTTAGCAGATATATTTGAGGGTCTAGAGTAGATCCATCTAACAAGAAGAAAATTTATTTGTATTTATTTGGATTTATAACGAGATATGGATAAAGCTGATTATCTCGATAATTATTATAAAAAGATATTTCTAATCTGTTTATTAGGATATAAATACTATCTGTTTATAATATTATCATCAACGTGTATTATACATGGCTATATGAGGTGTATCAGATGCCCAGATATAGACAGACACAAGAGATCTTGAAGATATTGAGTAATAGGGATTATGTAAGGAATATAGGTATTATCGCCCATGTAGACCATGGTAAAACAACTTTGACTGATTCACTCTTGGCCGCATCAGGCCTTCTTAGCCCTACAGTGGCTGGTGAGGCTAGGGCATTGGACTATCTTGATGAGGAGCAGAAGAGGGGTATAACTATAAAAACAGCAAATATAAGCTTATTACATGACTATGAAGGCAAGAGCTATGTCATAAACCTTATCGATACTCCTGGGCATGTCGATTTCACAGGTAAGGTTACTAGGGCTCTCAGAGCTATAGATGGAGCGGTTGTAGTAGTAGATGCGGTGGAGGAGGTTATGGTACAGACAGAGACTGTTACTAGACAGGCATTAGGCGAGAGGGTTAAACCAATATTATTTATTAACAAGGTTGATCGGTTAATAACTGAGTTAAGACTTGGGCCCAAGGATATACAGAAGAAGCTTGCCAGAATTATAGATAGATTCAATAAATTAATTGACATCTTCGGCGAGTCCGAATATAAAGATGGATGGAAGGTCAGACCCGACTTAAATAACGTGGCATTTGGTTCAGCTAAGGATAAATGGGGATTTACATTGAAGCAGGCTATGAAGCAGGGTATGACATTCAATGACGTCCTAAACTTCTATAGAGAAGGTAGACTGGATGAGTTGAGGGAGTTGTTCCCAGTCCATAAAGCTGTTCTTGATATGGTTATAGAGCATATCCCCAACCCAAGGGTTGCACAGAAATATAGATTGCCAAAGATATGGAGGGGTGATCTAAATAGTGAGGTTGGTCAAGCCATGTTAAATTGTGATGAGAATGGGCCTGTGGCATTTATGGTCACTAATGTAATGGTTGATGAGAGAGCAGGTCTAGTAGCAACAGGAAGGTTATTATCAGGAACTTTAAAACCGGGTCAAGAGGTCTATCTAATCAATAAAGGCGTTAAAGACAGGGTTCTTCAAGTCGGTATGTATATGGGGCCATATAGAGAGGTTGTTGATCATATGATATCAGGTAATATACCTGCTGTCCTTGGTTTAGAGGGTGTATCAGCTGGTGAGACGGTATCTACACTACCAGATATAGTTCCATTTGAAAGCATAAAATATATAACCGAGCCAGTTGTAACTGTGGCTATCGAGCCTAAGAATACAAGGGACCTCCCTAAACTAATTAATTCCCTTAGGAAACTAGCTATTGAAGATCCTAACTTGAAGGTATTTATAAATGAGGAGACTGGCGAGTATCTCATATCTGGTATGGGCACTCTACATATAGAAGTTAGCATCCACTTTCTAGAAGACATGGGTTTAGAAGTGATTACATCACCACCTATAGTGGTTTATAGAGAGACTATAACTAGGAGGAGCCCCATATTCCCAGGTAAATCACCAAATAAACATAATAGAATTAAAATATACCTTGATAAGCTACCCGATGAACTAGTTAATTTAATAACTTCAGGAGAGATTACAGAGAGGACACCTAGGAAGGATATACAGAAAATCCTTATGGGATATGGATGGAGTGCTGAAGAGGCTAGAAGTGTTTGGGCTATAGATAATGAGAGAGGAAATATATTGGTGGATATGACTAAAGGTGTCCAGTATCTCCAAGAGTCTAAACAGATGCTTATAAGTGCCTTCTATGACTTTGTTAAAGAAGGTGCTTTATGTAGAGAGCCTATAAGGGGTGTTAAGGTGGTTATAGTGGATGCTGAGTTCCATGAAGACCCGGCTCATAGGACTCTGGCTCAAGTAGTTCCTATGATGCATAGAGCCCTTTTAGGTGGTCAACTAGCATCTGATCCCAGCCTCTATGAACCCATAATGAAGATACAAGTTCAGGTTCCATCCGAGTTTATAGGTGCCGTAACTAGTGTATTGGCAAGTAGGAGGGGGCAGGTCACCAATATAGATCAACGTGAATATTATGCAGTAGTTAATGGTTATATACCTGTATCTGAAACTTTTGATTTGGCACCTGTATTGAGAGGTGCTACACAGGGTAGGGCTTTCTGGCAGAGTCAATTCAGTCATTGGCAATTAGTTCCAAAGAGCCTACTTCCTGGGTTGGTAAAGGCTATTAGGAGTAGAAAAGGATTGTCAGAGTCCCCACCAAGCTATGAAGAGTTTATACCACCAGGTGAAACCGTGGAGGTTATATAGCGCCCTTCACCACAATATTTTTGTCGTTCCAGAATAGATATGTTAGAGAAATTAAAGGTTTTAATTTGATAAAAAGGTGGATGGAGTATAAATCCTATTTAATCTCTATTGATAACCTATTATGTCTTCTCCTCTTCCTCAACCAAATATTTATCCACTAGATTCTTTAATTCCTCAACATTCTTGACTTTGAAATCATTCAATAAAGCTTTACACCTATTTCTTACAGTTACTTCTGTAATATCAGCTGCATTAGCTATATCTCTTTGGGTAACTCTAATCCCATTTATCAATGCGGCATAATAGACGGCTGCAGCCGCCAAGCCAACAGGGTCTTTACCAGCGGTTATCTTCATCCTCTTTGCAAGCCTAATTATCTTCTCTGCATATATCGTCACCTTTGATGGGAACCCCGCTTCTAGTGATATAGCCTGTATATATGCAACCGGATCTATAACAGGTGGC
>DQVL01000100.1 GCA_015661745.1 Thermoprotei archaeon
CTCTGACAGCACTCCTCATCTTACTATATCCCTTTCTCCTCATATACTCGATGACCGCCTCTTTTTCATATTCCTTATATAGCCTGTTTGCCTCCTCCTCAACCTCATTAACAATTTCCGATAGAGGAACATCACTAGGAATCTGAGTTAATTTCTTAACACCATATTTCTCAAGTATGTTTTTGAAGGCCTCATCAATAATCTCATCTACAGTAGGTAGATTTAACTTACCCATTACAAATATATTTATTCCAATGTCTACTTTAACTTTTTAATTCTTCCTAATTTTTTCTCTATATCTCAAAACCGGGATTAAAAACCAATCCAGACCATCAAAAACGGCGCAACGCTTCCCAAAACTAGAAAACCGGGAAACAACCTTTATATATTCAGCCTCGTAAGTAGTGGGATCAAGGTTCATATCCCGGCCGGGGCTTATAAAACTATAGTTATAGGATATACATTATTAGCTGCTTATATATGGTTTGTAGTATTTTATAGGGGCAGGATATGCCTAGAAAAATAACTATATCCCCTTTAACAAAGCAGATATTGCACCTACTAGATATATTGATTAAGGAGGATTCTTTAGATGAGATGAAGAAGGCTCTATTAATAGTAGATATGACTAAGGACTTTCTCTTAAAGAGTTATAACCCGAACCTTGCTTTGGAGGAGGGGTTGGAACTGGTTCCCAGGATAAGGAGGCTACAGGAAGCATTCCTCGATAAGGGATATCCAGTAATCTTTGTAACCGATAGGCATTTACCGGATGACTTTGAGTTGAGGAAGTGGGGTCCACACTCGATGAAGGGGAGTGAAGGGAGTGAAATAGTTGATGGTCTTATCAAGGAGGATAGATATATATTGGAGAGGAATTGGACTAAAGATGATATTGAGAGGATACCAAGTGATAAACTTCTTTTCGAGGTGGAGAAGGGAGCATATAGCGGCTTCACAGATAATGGTGGAGTACCCACTGCACTAGACCCCCTATTGAAGAAGCTGGGGTTTAAGCCTGGTGATAAACTATATATAACCGGGTTACATACAAACTGCTGTGATAAACATACAGCTGCAGATGCATGGTTCAGGGGATATAAACCTGTTATCGTTAGGGACTGTACAGCATCCTTCGAGAATAGGGAGGGAAGGCTCGGTATGGGGCATGAGGAAGCCCTTAAATACGAAGAGTTCTGGTATGACGCTGAGATTAAGGATTCAGATGAGGTGATTAACGAGTTATAAAGGATGTATTGGGGAGGATGGGTATAGTGAACATATAAACGCTCTATCTACATCCCACAACTTTTTTATCTAATTATATAGTATATTGACTTACGCATATCCCTTAGGAACCTCCTTCTACCGATAAGCCCCCTATCTAAGAGTATTGAGAGGGCATGATTCAAAGTCCTCTTTGGTAGCATCGTCTTATAATATAGTTCATTAAACGTTAGACTACCCTCATATTCTAGAATTTTATATACAAGCTTTGCACTCGGTGGTAGATCAGCGACATCTCTATCTATAACTGTTCTACCCCTCATCCTCAGCCTCTCATCTATATCCCTGTCAACCTCCTCAAGAACTATATCTATAAATGGTATGGGGGAGGAATACTTCTCAATACATATATAGGAAGAGTTTATAGATTCTCTAATACATCCATCTATAACCACAATATTTCTACCCTTCTCAATATCATCCAAAACAATCTTACTATTCAACTCAGTAACGATAGGTTTATGTGTAGGGTCTAAAGGGTTTATAGGGACTATGGAATAGGCTTCACAACGTAGTATTATCGGTCCCCCCGCCGATAGTGAATAGGCTGTAGAACCTGTAGGAGTTGATATAATTACCCCATCAGATATATCTCTCCATATATAATCACCTTGTATAACCAATTTATACCTAACCAATGTACCAGGCTCCCTAGAGAGTATAACAATGTCGTTCAAAGCAGGTTTAAATTTTGTTTCATCGTTATAGGCATAGATTCGGTTCCTAACATCTAATTTATAGGAACCCTTAATGAGGGAGTTCAATACTTCTATAAGGTGTTCAAGACTATATCTTGTTAGGAACCCCCTTGAATATATATAGAAGGTTGCAACTGGCTTCCCATCATCTATATGAACTAAAGTTCTTAGAACATCTCCATCTCCACCTATAACAAATATGTAATCGATAGAGCCTCTATACTTAGGATAAACCATTGTTATATCTGAAACTCTACATGTAAACCTATCTATATAGTATCTACCCAAAATCTTCTCTACATACTCGATGAACCTGGTTTCCAAATTATCGCTATAAACAACCAATATATTCATCTCATATAGATTATGTATTATTCATATAGGAAAAACATGATTATCTATTAGAAGTCTTCAGTAACGACATTATATTATTATCCTTTAATATACACTTATTTTTGAGTAGGATATGAAGATACTCATAATATCAGATACACATGATAATAAAGCTTTTTTCAAGAGGCTTGGGGAATGGCTTACAGATAGAGAGTTGGATACAGCCATACACGCTGGAGACCATATATCTCCATTCACTATAGACTGGATGGGGGAGGCGGGTATTAAGATGCTCTATGGAGTCCTAGGTAATAACGATGGAGAAGTTAAACTACTATATAAGAAATATTCGGATAAGAATTGGATACTGAAGGATCTAATAAATGATTTCGAGATTGATGGAGTCAAAATAGCGGTGACCCATGGAACCATGACTGAACTCCCTAGGATATTGGCTGAGTCGGGTAGATATGATGTAGTGGTCTATGGACATACACACCATAAACATCTTGAATGGATAGGTAATACACTCCTATTAAATCCTGGTGAGGCATGTGGCTACTTAACAGGCATATCTACCTATATGGTTCTAGATATAAATAAAATGGAGGTTGAAGAGGTTAGGCTTAACCTTTGACTATGTTATATGCTATCTTTAAGAGATCAACATTAGTAGGTGCTCTGGTATAGACTAAATCATAGATTCTATCTTTACCCACAACCTCCATAAATAAGTCGGTGTATCTATCATTCTTACTTATTAAATCTATGACTAGACGCAATTTATATCCATTATCTAGAGCCCTCCCAAGCAATCTCCTCCATAAATCCTCATAAATGTTTAGCTCAGCCGATCCATCTAAATATTTTGATATAGCCTCACCAGCAGCTATACCAGCTATTGAACTCGTGACTATACCAGCTCCAAGCGATGCAATATTATGATTGGCAGCATCACCAACCGATAGAAAACGTCCAGAAACCGTCTTATCTGGAGGGGGGCCTACAGGTACTAAACCACCAACATATGAAAGGGGTTGAGCCCCCCTCAACTTCACACTGGCTATGGGGTGCTTCTTCCAAAACCTCTCCATATAAACATTTATATCTTTCTCACCATCTACATAGGGGTATCTAATCCCTAGACCAACATTAGCGAGGCCATCACCCTTAGGTATTATCCATGCATATGCACCTGGAGAGTAGTCTTTACCTGTATACATCTCCACCACTGAGGGATCACTATCGACACCAGCCATCTGATAATTTATAACATGACCAAGATTCAGTTCATCAACCTCCCTAAATAAGCCGACTTGTTCAAGAAGTGTGGAGGATGTCCCAGCAGCGATGACTACCGTATCACCTATAACCTTAAATTCCCCTGTTTTACCCCTTGCATAGACTGTTCCATCCCTATCTAGTTTATAGACCACGGTATTAATCATGACGTCAGCTCCATAGTCAACCGCCTCCTTAACAATCCACTTGTCGAACGCCTCTCTATCAATTACATATCCATCGAAGTCTACACTATATTCATTACCTGATGGAGTATATACAGATACGGATCTAGTCTTATTAGAGACTAGTTTCATAGGCATCCTACTAAAAATCTCTAGATATGGATCATCAACTTCTGGTAGAATCTTTTTATATTCATGATACTGTGGTATAAACTCACCACATTGGATAGGTACGCCGATCTCCCTCCTCCGATCTATACCTAAAACCTTAATACCTTCACGGGCAAGCTTATACAAGGCCGATGCCCCTCCAGGACCTAATCCAATGACTATAGAGTCATACTTCTCCATACTAGACACCACTATACACAATATGTAGTTAAGATATGTTATTAATCTAGGATATTACTTTAGATGGTTAGATATTGATTACTTAAACAGATCATGTATTAAGTCATTAACTGAATCAACTAGATGCTTTAGCTTCCTAGAGCTAGATTCATATGATATGTTGGAGAGTGAGATAGGCGTCAGAGATATATTACCATTTATAAAGACTTCATATCCATCGGTTCCTCTAGGGAAACTCTTAAACTTCTCCCCCCATAACCAGTAATATTCTCTGCCCCGGGGGTCTCGCCTTATATATAATTTGGTATTTAGGGAGAGCCTAGCTGGTCTAGTGACGACTATTTTAGAATTAGATGCTATTCTATTGGGAAAGTTTACATTATATAAATCTATATTATCTGGTAGCCCATCCTCAAGAACGATTTTGACAATCTCCCTAGATATTAGAGCGGCTGCCTCAAAGCCCCCTCTTACCATCTCTCCACCTATTACATCGGCTTTAAGTACTACTTTAGAGAATGAGATACTCGGTATATTATGGAGAGCAGATAATAATGCACCAGCTACAGTACCACTCATAAAAAACTCTAGTAGACTTATGTTCTCACCAATATTAATTCCTGAGACCGTGATGTCAGGAGGTTCATCCATAATATGGAAGAGCCCCATACTTACACAGTCACCAGTAGTCCCATTCATCAGATAATATAGGTGGTTATCATATACTATTTTCCTCAGCCTTAATGGTTTATGAAGTGTTACACTCAAGCCTGCAGCACTCCTCTGTTGCTCTGGACAGATGATGGTTAAGTCTCCTAGATCGCTAAGTGCCCTAACCAGATATCTCAACCCTGGAGATCTATATCCATCGTCATTAGTCACCAATATTCTAGCCAAATCTAGTCACCTCGTTATCCCGAGGCTCTCCAACTCTTCAATATAACGCTTTCCATAGCCATATCTAAGATACTCCGATACCGGCTTAATCATGAGCCATAGATACTCAGAAACCGCATTCTTTAGATCCAATGGATGTAGTTTACCAGCTAGATAATCTCTTTTAACATCATCTAATGAGACATATATAGTCTCTGACCCAGTCTTCATATTTACAACCCTGAACCCCTGGTTCTTCCTAATAAGGTATGGATAGACTGCATTTTCAAGCATAGAAAACACTGGATTAACCTCGGTATCATCTGGTGGGCAATATGCCATCCTAACCTTTTTCATTATCTCTTCTTTGGAGTCATGTAAGAAGATGGCTGTCTCCGGTATAGACTTAGACATTTTTATGTTTAATACAGTATCTACAAATCTATCCCTATCTCCACTCTCCCTAGCCACTCTAATCTTATCTGCATCCTCCCTAGTTAATCCAATTCCTAAGACTAGGTTATGATGTAGAGCCACCGGCTTATATCCAAATCGATCACCCAGATTTATAGCTATAACATGAGCCTTCCTCTGATCCATACCGCCATGGGCAATGTTAACTCCGAGACTGAATATATCTGCCACCTGCATAGGGACGTAGACTAGCTGCCCAAAATTAACAGATTCACCCATCTTACGACCCAAGATAGATATACTTCTTCTTACCCTTGAGAGAGAGGTTGACATTGATACAGACAGGAAATTCTCAAAATATTTTAGACCAAACTCCTCATAAAATTCTGATGCCAATATAAAGCGGGTCTTACTTGGATCTCCACCTAAGGAGTTAATCATTCGAGAAAATACATCAACATAATATCCACCAGCCACCTTCTTTATACGGTCTAAATCACCACCCAATTTTCTATTTATCCAGCTATGATAGTCCCCAAGAAATATAATTGTCTCGACACCGGCTAATTGAAGATCCACAACCTTATGAATTGGTACAAGCCCAGTCCCAATATGCATAAAGCCTGAGATCTCAAAACCGATGTAATGTCTAAGGTCAACCCCCCTCTCAATATAATCTCTGAGTCGACTCAACGTTAATATCTCATTGGTCGGTGGTCTCAGAAAAAGATCTAGTCTAGACTCTACATCCATATATTGACACCGTTTAACACGATATATATTTAGATTATAGCATTAAACATCTAAATATTTCGATAAGGTAGATAGAATATGCAGATTGATATACCACTCTATAGAAGGGTTTCAGATAAAATTGAAAAATACCAGTCTAAATATAAAGGCTATATAAATGAGTTTAGGAATATCCTTGGTAAAAGAAATTTAGATCTAAGATATTTATACTATACTTTACGAAGCCTCAGAATCTATGATGAACTTAGATATACAACTGTTGCCGATGATTCAATAAAAATAATCTTATCCTCTCAACTTAGAGAGGGAGACAATATCATCATAAAGGATATATATAGGGGTGTTAAAGAGGAGAAGATAATTACAGGATATTCTGAAGGAGGATTTCCAGATAAGATTCGAGATAATAGAAAATATATTCATAGTGAGGCACCGTCAATTGATACGACTATATACTCGTTACAATCCATCGCAGAGTATTCAAACCATCTCCAATATTGGGATAACTCCATAGATGAAGCTCTTAGAAGGGGATTAGACTATCTAAAACTTAGGGATTCAAATAAAGATGGCCTCCTCGAACAGTCTAAGGGGGAGGATTGGATCCCGCTACTCGAGAGAAATGGGACATTATTATATATAAACGCATTATATTTGAAACTTCTAGAAGATTTATACTATCTATACATAGATAAAGATAGAGACTATAGTAGATACATAAGGGAATCATATATTAGGGTATATAGGGTATTGGAGGATCTCTTCTGGATGGATGGCATGTATATAGAATATATAAATAGTGGGGGAGCCATGGTCTTGAGGGCCGGGGTAGATAGCTCTACAGCGGTTAGACCGATTATAATGAGGGAAGGCGGTAAAACATATAACCACCTAAAGAATCTATATGACAGACTATATGAACCCCATATAAATATCTTATTATCATCTGAAGCCAGAGTTAAAGTAAATCCTGAAGATAGAAATTTGTATAAAATAGTTACACCTTTACAAACAGCCATATACGCTATGGATACAGCAGAAATTGGATATCCAAACCTAGCATTAAAAATATTGGATACAGTCTTTCCATATTCAAAATATGAATTGATATTAATTGATAACAACTACAGGGTTATACCTAAAGAAAGGAATAGAAATACAACCCTTGGAATTATACTAATAACTACATACAAAATTATTTCTGAAGCTATTAAAGGAGGTTAAGGGTGCATCAGCTGGCGTCGAACCATAAACTCACCCCTCGGGCCCGTCAGGGATCCAGATACTCGGGGGCTTGCCCGGTAAGATGGTGGCCAGCCATCCCCCGTGCACCCTTATATCTAGATCCCCAGGGGTTTATGGATAGGCTCTTGCATCTTATAGGATCCTCATCCTTCAGGGTGGGATATACCTAATGATATGTAGATCTCTTCAAACCCTAGGGGTAGGCCCTTGAGATACCCCTTTGGGGTCATGGGGTGTTCCCCCAAACCCCTAGGGGTCCGACTCCCCAGGGTCTGAAGGGATCTACATATCATTAGGTATGTCCCACCCTTATGGATGGGACCCTGTGCAAGAGCCATCAGCTGGTTCGACGCCAGCTGATGCCACTAAATTGGGATTGTTAATTTATTTTATAGATGATGTATATCTCAAGGTCATTTAAGGAGTCACAACCTACCTTTTCTGACGAATTGCTTCCTATATAATTTTCTGATATCATCTAATGTCGATGCCTCCGATGGATTCTTATCTTCTCTAATCCTTCTGATCCTAGCTAGTCTGAGGGCATAACCAGATCTATATTTGGGGCTTCTCTGGATCTCGTTAAAATCAACCTCCACAACTATCTCAGGTTTTACCCATACACGGTAACCCTCATCCTTAACAATAATTGAGAGGAGTTTTTTAGTCATATATTGGAGTTCTTCATCAGTGAGCCCCTTAAACGTCTTCCCAATAGATGTATATTCACCCCTATCCACATCATATACACCTAGGTAATAGTCGCTTAGCCAGCCCCTCCTCCTCCCATGACCCCACTCTGCACCTAAAATAACTAGATCTAAAGTATCTTTATCCTTGACTTTAACCCAGTATCTACCTCTACTCCCCAGGATATATGGAGAATCCATCCTCTTAATCATAATACCTTCATGACCCTTAGAGATCGCCTCTCTAAATATCTTCTCTGCATCAGAGGGGCTGATATCATACAATGTCTTCGATATATATTCATTTGGAATAACTTTATCCAAGAGATTTCTTCTCTCAATATATGGCTTATCAATAAGTAATTTACCATCCAAATATATCACATCGAATAGCTTCACCTCTACAGGTATTATTCTAGCATATTCATCGATATTCTCAAGCCTTCTAAACCTCTTCATAAGATCTTGAAATGGAAGGGGCTTACCAGTCTTTCTCTCATAAGCTATTATCTCTCCATCAAATATACCTTCCTTTACATCAAAAGAATATATATATTCCTTAAGCTCTGGAAAGCTATCTGTAACATCGGTTAATCTCCTACTAAAGAGCCTCGGACCCCTATCCCCTATATGGATCTGGACTCTAAACCCATCATATTTATATTCGACTGCAGCTGTATTAACCCCTATAATATTATATCCCTCCAACACCGTAGATGCTGGTTGACCCAACATAGGTCTCAATGGGGTATATAGCTTGGGCGATATTTTATATGGGTCAACACCGCTAGAGAGGAGATCCACAGTCTCATATAGGCTTCCCCTTAACATATAGACTCTTCTCACGATATCATCATTAATTTTAAGGGCGTATGCAAGGGCTGAGAGGATATGCCCTTCAACCACACCGATCCTCATCTCCCCAAGGATTATATTTGCAAGCCAGATACGCTCTTCACTACTCATCAGACCCATCAGGCTTGAGAGGAGGCTCAGCCTCTTAGCCTGACTATCCCTCCCCCTTATCCGATATATCTCTAGTAAAGTATTATATACATCAAGTAATTTAGGTGGTCCACGGGGAAAGAGGGGTCTAACCGGGTTTGATAACGCCTTTTTAAGTAGTTTGTAGCCGATGCCTAGACCACCCTCTAGGTTATCTGGTATAGGATGCCCAGTCAAGAAGAGTATATATGGTATCCATTCATCTCTATCCAGTCTAATGAGATATGTAGATATTAGACCCTTCTTCTCGTTAATACCTTTAGCTGATTTAACCCTTTTACATAACTCTATAAATTCTCTAAAGAGCATCATTACCTACCTGAGGCTAGTGAATCTAGGATATTTAAGAATTGATCCTTCTTACTAGCTGGGACCACCGCCGAACCCAATGTTTTATATCCATATCCAAGTCCTCCAGAGGCATAGGCAGATGCCTCAGCCAATACATAGACAGGTTGTGAGATGCCGATTCCAATCCTAAACTCAAGCTTTCTAGTAACCCTTATTGGGATATTAAGCCATTCATTAGTGAGATAGCCATATCCAGGTATATAGGGATTTCTATATGCGATGCCTAAGATATACTTCCTATTATTAAAGTAGCGTCCATACATCGATATTGTAGATGAAAAGGTATCAAATACCCTTGAACTTACGTTATAGAATAGGTTGTCGACATCCTCAAACCACTGGATATATTCCTTCTCAAAGACCATCTCCCCCTCTTCAAACCTCCTAAACATCTTCTCATAAATCTCTTTCCTAGCCTCTTTAAAACGTTCTACATACCTCCTTATATCTTCCATACCACCATATCTCATCCATCCAACTATCTCAAGACCCATGTCATCATAGTATCCCATAGTGGAGACCATAGTCAACTCCTTATATAGAGCCTTATACTCCCTCTCATATCCATGTATATTGACTCTATAGCTTTTACGACTCCTCTTAATGACCCCTGATTTGATCCCCTCTATCAAGGCTCTCCACGCAAGCTCACTAGGTTCACCCGGAATCTCACCGACTCCAATCAATGCAGCCCAAGAATATTGATAACGCCGCTCTAAAAAATCCTTCATCAAAAAATATATTGTGACCGATGTTGATGGTGTGGAGTCATCTTTAAAACCAAAGTTTAATGGATTAACGTAGGTAAGCATTTCAGGTGGCTTTACAGCCTCCATATGATGATCAATTATTATGGTCGACCTAAACATGTCTTCATCTATATATTTAAAGAATGGCCCACCCAAATCTAGGAATATAAGGGATGGATAGTTTAGCCTCTCTATTATCTCGGGATATACCTTATCAAGTACGATTATTCTATATTCTTTATCTATACTGTCGAGTATCACAGTAAGTAGATAAGTTGATGATAATCCATCGGCATCATCACTTGAGATTATACATATGGGGGGTTCAAGCTTCTTAATCA
>DQVL01000022.1 GCA_015661745.1 Thermoprotei archaeon
GTAACTTTATTCAAGCTTTGATCCACAATCTGGACACCCGCCAACCTACTTATAGCAGATTGTATCTCATCAATCACCCAGTATGGAAGCCTCTTACCCTCTATATAGAATGAGATATTATCATGACCCACTAGATAACTTCCAATTAAGATCCTGCTTATCAACCCCTTAGAGCTTATCTTAGAGACATCGACTACATAACTCTCTCCAGGACCCCTCTCAGCAACGTCATTATATGGTACAATACGAAGAGACCCATCATCCTCGATCCTAATAATGACATTGTCACCCTTTTTAAGTCCCTTCTCCTTAACCCAGATACGGGGAAGAGATACAACTATAGTTGAATACCCCAATTTCTGAACCTTCCTAATCTCCATATGTGTGGTCATCTCACTAAATTATAAACTCATACGTATATATAAAATTTACTAAATAGAATTCAGTATTAAGGGAAATATCCTCAATCTATATTAAACAATTTAGGTCATGATTTGCATATACTTTGGATGGAGAAATTTGGTAGGTAATATATAAACATTATATACATATAAAATTGTAAAACATTTATAAATATAGATAGAAAGTCCTTATGAGGAAGGATTGTAATGAGGAATAGATATATCGTTGGTTTAGATGTAATTAAGAAGGGATATCTATATAGAGCTATTATAGATGGATTGGTAGAGGGAGAGATTATAATTCCATGGACATTTATATCTAATTTATTTGGAGATGGATTAAACCCGATATATAGGGAGAAATATGTAAGGGAGATGGAGAGACTCAAGGAGTTAGAGGAGGAAGGAGTTATAAAAATTAGGATGATCGATACCGAGGATACCGATGAATTTAAGATAATAAAGAAATTAGTAGGGAAATATGAGGCTATAGCAGTTACATCTGATCCTGATAGATATAGAAGTCTAAAGATATTGAATATACCCGTTAAACTATTAAAATATAGGTTTGAGGGGGAACCTAGGATAACTGGATTCTTCGATGAATATACCATGTCAGTACATCTTAAGGAGGGAGTCCCCCCAAGAGCAAAGAAGGGTAGACCTGGAGACTGGATATATACATCAATTAATGATAGACCAATGTCTAGAGAGGAATTAATTGATATGATTGATGAGACCCTCGACTTCGTTGATGAGGATGAAGAGAGTTTTATAGAGAGCGATACATATGGAGTGACAATAATTCAGATGAGGAATTATAGAATAATAATTGCAAGACCACCCTTCAGCGATGGATATGAGGTGACAGCGACCAGACCCGTTAAGAACCTAACTCTTGATGATTATAAGCTTCCCTCCGAACTTATTAAAAGACTTAGTGAAAGAGCTGAAGGAATATTAATATCTGGAGCTCCAGGCGAAGGCAAGACAACATTCTGTCAAGCATTGGCTGAGTTCTATCGAGGGCTTGGAAAGGTGGTGAAGACGGTGGAGAGTCCCAGGGATTTAAATCTACCACCCGAAATAACACAGTATAGCAAGTCATATGGGGATGACAAGACAATACATGACATCCTACTACTATCCAGACCCGACTATACGATCTTTGATGAGATGAGAACTACAGATGATTTCAAACTATATATTGATTTGAGGCTTGCAGGCGTGGGTATGGTGGGGGTGGTCCATGCAACGAGACCTATCGATGCAGTCCAGAGATTCGTAGATAGACTTGAGTTGGGAATGATACCAAGTGTAATAGACACGGTAATCTATATACATGGGGGTAAGGTTGCAAAGGTATATGAGATATCAATGGCTTCAAAGGTTCCCCATGGTTTATCCGGCGATGAACTAGCTAGACCAGTAGTTGAAGTCAGAGACTTCTTCACCAAGAAGATTGAATATGAATTCTATGTATTTGGTAAGAGAGTATTTGTCATACCAATAGGAAGGGAGAGACTATATACAGAAAGCGATGAGAAATATTCTCTAGAGGATGAGATAAGAAGTGAATTAGGAGACTTAGGTGAAGATATAGAGATTAAATTCTCTGGGGATAAAGAAGTAATAATATATGTGCCTCCATGGAATTATAGAGGCGTTAAAAGAGCATTGAGAAGGAAAAGTAAGACTATAAAAAGAAAGTATGGCTTGAAACTCGTCGTCGAACCAGTCATCGGTTATGAATAGATAGTCTACATATATTTGTCGAGTATCTCCTTAACATCAATCCCATCTATATCCATTAACCCTGGAGGCTGATCAATAAGTCCGAACTCGACTTCCAAAGCCTTCTTACTAGTATCTCTATAGAATATACCCATTGGAACTTTATCCCCATCCATGTAAGCCATTTTATAGGCATTGATTATATCTGTAGGGTCATAATCAGGGTCTTTCTGTAGATCATACTCCCTCTTCCTATAATATGTGATGAAGGGCTCGCCAAATATCAATGGATTATATGTAATACAGTATTGTATAATATCTACAAATGCGAAGCCATATCCAGCCATCACATGTTTCAAAGCTTCTTTAATTACAAACTCCATATGACTTGGATTACCTGTCCATGTCCTAGCTACAAAGGTTGCCCCTGAAGCCAGTGCAACCTGAAGAGGTTTAAAAGGTTCATATATAGTACCTCTAAATCCCTTTGGAGCGGTTGGAGACGGCTGTCCAGTTGTTAGGCCAAAGACACCATTATTTTGTGCTAGGTGTACAATACCTATATTTGACCTAGGGACATTAACCATATGACCAGCACCAATACCAAAAGTATCTCCATCTCCACCGATACTTACGATTGTCAAATCTGGCCTCGCAATCTTAAGTCCCATCGCAACGGGGAGGGGCCTCCCATGTATCGTATGGAATCCATTAACCCTTATATAGTGTGGCAATTTACTTCCACATCCAATACCACTTACAATAACTATTCTATGTGGAGGTATATTCATTGAAGAGAAGACCTTCTTAAGAACATTTAATATAGTATAATCACCACATCCTGGACACCAAGTAGGCTTCTTATAGTCATATTCCCGGATAGTCAATCCACTACTCATCCTAACACCTTCACCTCCTTAAGCACAGAATTTATTTTATCATATAAATAACCTAGGCTAAATGGTCTACCATCATACTTCCTAATACTATAATCCATAGATATCAATGTATTCTCCCTGATAACCCCCTCCATCAAACCATCAAAGTTATTCTCAACAATTATTTTGAGGCCTACATCTTTAACAGCCTCTCTAAAAGCTTCATTGGGGAATGGATATGCAAACCTAATCTGTATATATTTCACCCTATATCCATCATTATTTAACAACTCTAGAAGATCAAGAATTACACCTTTTGTGCTACCCCATCCTATAATGGCTATATCACCATCATAATCGCCATATACCTTGATTGGCTTATAATAATCAAAGTTATTATTTAATTCCTTCTTGAGAACCTCTATCTTTCTATACCTCTTATCCATCTGGCTTACCCGCTGTTGAATATCCTCAGTTGTATTGCCATACTCATCATGTTCATTACCTGTAGTCCAAAGTACAAGACCTTCAGTACCTAATCTTAGAAGTGGACTAATTCCATCCTCAGTAATCATATACCTCTTATAATTACCGCCATTCTCTCTAATAGACCGGATATCCTCATCTGACATCCATTTAGCATCCTCAATTTTAACCCTCGATTGATCAGGCTCTGGGAATGAATATAGACTCTCCGCAATATGTTTATCATAATGGAGAATAACCGGCATCTGATACTTCCACGCAATATTAAATGCATTTACAGTATCGAAGAAGACTTCATATGGATCACCAGGGAGGATAACAGCCTTTGGATAATATCCCTGTCCAGCATGTAGAACCTGTCTAAGATCACCCTGTTCCTGCCTAGTTGGTAATCCAGTACTGGGACCTGGTCTACTAACCTCAATAACAACTATGGGAATCTCACCAATTCCCGCTAGTCCAACCGCCTCCGACATTAAAGCAAATCCACCTCCTGACGTGGCTACTCCAGCTCGAGCTCCACCGAATGCCGCTCCAATAGCTATATTTATAACTGCCAACTCACTCTCAGGCTGTACAAGGAATATACCATATTTATCTTTAACCTCCTCAAGATATCTATATATTCTAGACGCGGGTGTCATTGGATACTGTGCCCATACCTTAAGCCCAGCCTTTACAGCACCAGCTGCAGCCATATGGTTACCGGTAGCAATTAACAATGTTTCCCTCTCCTTAGCAGGTTCTAAGAAGATCCTTATCCCATCTCTATAATTCTCCATTGCATATCTATATCCCAGATCATGAAGGGCGATGTTAGACTCAGCTACCTGAGGCTTTTTACCAAATCTCTCCCGGATAACATCCTCAACAACTTCTTTATTAAGACCTAGTATATATGTCGTAGCTCCAAAACCCACCATATTCCTAACTACGATATTAGCTTTTCCACCTGTGGCAGCCTCCTTAACAATTTTAGTCATGGGGATATCATATATGTAAACCCCCTTATCCCTCAACTCCTCAAATACCTCCCTGTTAACTCTACTCGATTCAATATCAAAAATTAATATAGAGCCATCGAGAAATTCATGTAAATGTCCATATGTATGCTTGCCACCATCACCGACCAAAGAGGGATCATCCAGTGCAAGTAAGACATCGATATAATCTACATGGCTATATATAGGCTTGTTATCATATCTAACCCTGAAGTAGCTATGTCCACCCCTTATAAGGCTCTCATACTCTATATTACTAAATACGTAGTATCCATGTCTGACCAATGCCTTTGAAAGTAATTCCGCAACAGTATTAATACCTAATCCAGCTGCACCACCAATCATCCAACTTACTCCTCTAAATCTCCTCATTATCCCTACCCTATACCTATCCACATATCATAAACATATTCATCAACATTAAGTATATGGTAATTAAACCATTTAATGGTATATAACTCTGGATAAGTATATACATAGTATAAATCTTAAACTCCTATATATATAGATGCTAAGTTATAGCTATTCAATACTCTCCTTCAAAGCCTCCTCCAAAATCTCAACCGCTTCATCAACGACATCCACATTTATATTTAATGGTGGTGAAAGCCTTAGGGTCGATACACCCGACCCAATTACTATAAGACCCTTCCTAAATGAAGCGTTTATAACCCTCTCTAAAACCTCCTTATTGGGCTCCTTAGACTCCCTATCCTTAACAAACTCAACCCCAATCATCAACCCCATTCCACGTACATCTCCTATGACATCATACTTCTCCTGAAGCTCTCCCAGCCTCTTCATCAAATAACTACCTACTTTAGCTGAATTATCAATCAAGCCACCCAAAAGCTTATCAAGGGTTTTATCTGCAGCGGCTAATGATACTGGGTTCCCACCGAATGTATTTGCATGGGTACCACCGGGTAAAGTCATTACATCCCTCCTACCAATTAATGCTCCTAAAGGCATTCCACTCGCTATACCCTTGGCAACAGCAACCAAGTCTGGTTCAATATCCATATGCATATATCCAAACAACTTTCCAGTCCTACCAAAACCCGACTGAACCTCATCAACCATCAAGAGCCCTCCATACTCCTCAACCATCTTTTTTAAACCTATCATAAACTCTTTAGGCGCTGGTACATAACCACCTTCACCGGCTATAGGCTCTATCACAGCTGCAGCCAACTCCTCACTAGGAACATATTTATCGAATATCCACTCCCTAATATAGTCTAGACAAGCTATTCCACATGATGGATACTCCATCTTAAATGGACATCTATAACAGTATGGATATGGTACATGGATAACGCCTGGAACCATAGGGAAGAAGAACCTTCTATGTACAGGTTTACTCGCTGTAAGACTTAAACTACCCAATGTCCGTCCGTGGAAACCACCTATAAATGCCAAGAAATAATTTCTCCTGCCTTCGTAGAAGCCCTTGGCAACCTTCATACCAGCCTCTATACTTTCTGTACCACTATTTGTAAAGAAGATTTTACCGTTATACCCCATAGCTCCCAACAACTTCCTAGTATACTTCACGGCTAACTCATAATAGAAGTCGGTAAGGCTATAATGTATAAAATTATCTAACTGTCGTCTAATAGCATCTATAACATCTGAATCTCTATGTCCAGTATTCAAAACAGCTATACCAGCATTAAAATCTATATATTTATTACCGTCTACATCCTCAACAATGAATCCATCTCCCCTCTTTATAACTAGGGGGAGCCACCTCACATATGACTGCATAAGCAAATCTTCATCACTTTTGATAACCTCTTTTGCACGGGGACCAGGGGGTTCAACCTTTATAGAACTATAGCGACGCTTCATAGTATAAAATTATCTAACACCTCAATATATCTTGAATATATATGTTTACATGGAGAAGATTAAAAAACCTGTTAAATAAAAATGAGAGAGCCGGTGAAATGCTTAGATACTATACATTATGGGGTGAGAAACTTAGAGATACATATGAAAAAGTAGAGGAGCTACGTAGGATACCACGGTCTATACAAGTTATAGGTATGGGGGGATCAGGAATAGTTGGATATATAATTAAAGATATGGTATATGGGAAGGGACTCCCCATCGATATACACATTTTTAACAGTCCTAATATCCCAAGACATAGGATAAAGAAGAGTCTAAATATATTAGTAAGTCATAGTGGGAATACAATAGAGGTCTTAGAAGCCGCAAAACTAATTAAAGAAGTTGGTGGAGAAGCCATAATAATAACTTCAGACGGGTTGATGGAGGATATCGCAGATAGATATGGATGGAGACTATATAAGATAGAGCCAGCCCCACTACCCAGGCTTGCACTACCACAGCTTATAGCACCAATACTTAAAATATTAAGACATAGATTAAGGTTAGGAGAGATAGCTAAGTCGTCTAAACGGCTTGATAGATATATAAGGAGCCAGATTATGGGTAGGGGTGGAGGAGAGGCATTCAAGATCTCAAGAGCATTATACGGTATAAAACCAGTTATATATTATACCGATGGAAACGAGTCTATAGCTTACAGATTTAAAGCTATGTTGAATGAGAATAGTAAGCATGAAGCCTATACATCTTATATTCCTGAGATATTCCATAACCAGATTGAGATATATACATCAGCATTAGATTCACTCCATACACCATATATACTAATGGGGGACGATATATATACAAAGATACTCAAGGAATTTCTCATTCGACGTAGGATATATTATATTGATTGGATGCCTATGAAAACAAGGGATATTCTATATAGATATTTAGCTGGTATAGCGTTACATGACGTCACATCCATATATTTAGCTGTTATGAAGGGAGTTGACCCATATACAACCCCCTCCATATCAATGTATAAGGAGTTGATCAGGGAATGGTCGAGTTAAGTGAGATCCAAGTATTAGTTATAGATATTGATGACACAATAACAGATGAACTCAATAGGGTTAGTATTGAGGCGATAGAATATATAAGGAGGCTTGAGATGAATGGCATCATGACTATATTAGCAAGTGGAAATGCCCTACCAATTACTAAAGGCTTAGCCCACTATATTGGATCTAGCGGTCCAACCATCGGGGAAGCAGGATGTGCATTTGAATATATGAATGAAATATATATACTGGGGGATCCTAAGAGGACAAATGAAGCTATGGACAGATTGAAGAGAAGGTTTGGACCGAGGCTTAAGGAGCCATGGTCAAATATATATAGGCATGTAGATAAGGCTATAAAACCTACTATACCTAAGGATAAGATAATATCTGTCCTTGACGATATGGAGGATATAGCCGTATTAGATAGTAAATTTGCATATCACATCCATCCAAAGGATATAGATAAATATAGTGCCTTAGAAGTAATTTCCCACCTAATAAATCTCCCACCCGAATATTTCGCAGCAATAGGTGATAGTGAATTAGATATCAGGCTAATAGAGAAAGTAGGCTATGGAGTAGCAGTTGCCAACTCACCAGATGAACTGAAGAAAGCTGCAGATTATATAACCGAGAAGGAGCGTTACTGGGGATTTATAGAGTTTGCAGATATGCTCCTTAAAGAGGTGGGTAGATGATACGTATCCTAAAGCCTAAAGTCGAGGTTATCGCAGAGCTTAGATCTAGTGATATGGATCCTATAGACCTTATCGTATATGGAGCCTATTCAACTATAAAGAAGGACTCATCTACAACACTCAAGAAAAGGGATTTAACTGATGGATCGATAGATAAAAGGAGAAATCGAATCTTAAATGTTACATTGGAGAGTGGACACCTGAGTGTATTAGACCAAGCTGTATATACTATTTACATATCTGATATACCTAGGTTAGCCACTTTATTCATGGTCCAAGATCGGAAGAGCA
>DQVL01000106.1 GCA_015661745.1 Thermoprotei archaeon
CAAAGAGGTTTGGTGTAGACTCTTCTCCAATAGATGATATTAAGACTATTGGAGAGGATGTAGATGTGGTTATGGCAGCTACATCATCCCCATCACCAGTTATATATGGTGACTATATCGAGCCATCGACCCATATAATAAGTATTGGATATGTATCACGTGATAGTAGGGAGTTGGATGAATCTGTATATGGTATAGCTGACAAAATATTTATTGATAGCTTGGATGCCCTGGATTCTGGAGATATACGGGTTCCACTTGAGAAGGGGGTTATAGAGAGGGATAGGGTTAAGCTATTCTCTGAGTTAATACTTGGATATACTGTTGGTAGGGAGGATGAGAATGAGATCACCATCTTTAAAAGTGTTGGTAGCGCTGTTCAAGACGGTTATCTATCATATAGGATATACCGTAGATATATTAAGGAGGTTATGGAGAGTTAAATTTATATCTACGCAGGATTGGGCTCTCATCACTCACAACAATCAACTCTTCATCGATCAAATCCTCCACCATCTTCTCTAAAGTATATATGTTGACGTTAATTCCATTGAGGCTTAGGAACCGCTGAATATCTATTATGTCTCCCTCGTAATAATCCTCGAAGAACTTCAAGATCAATTTTTTTATTCTTTCCTCCATAATACTTACATCTTTAACAATTGACGTACTCAACTCACTCTCAAAATATGGATACCATTTTATCGGGATTTGATAGCTTCTCTCTCCAACCTTTGTCGAGAGTCTAATCTTTAGATATGGTTTATAAGATATGTCTTCATCTTCATAGGGAGATGTATAGATTAGTCTACCCCTCAAAGCTTTAGATAGGTCAACCCTTATTGGATAACGATGTATATCCCTAGATATAACTATATTATATATGGGTATACACCTCCTATCCTCTCTATATCCTTTGAATATCTTAAGTTTACCAACCCTATAATTTTCTATGAAACATATTTCTATACTTGATCTTCTAATAAGTTCTAGCCCCTCTTCAATAGATAGTACACCAAGCAATATATCGCCTATTATAGGTTCAGATATGGATAGATTAATGTGTATTTTACCGGATCCAACCGAATATATTACTTCCTTAGGCTTTGAACCTGGTTTTTCAGTAATCTTTAACTCTCCCCTTTTGAGATATTCATATCCATGTTTCTCAACCACTCTACATTCATAATATAACATTGAGTCTAGCATTCTCCCCCTATAGGTTGGAGGTATATTCTCGGGGAGTTTATATTTTAACCTATAGTTATATATACCTTTTGGATAGTGTCCCTCCTCTATAAATCTTAACTCTTCATCAAGTATCTTTTTAATAGGTGATTGTCCACTTTTATCCCGTGAATATATATAGTATCTCAGGTGGAGGATGCCATACCTTATTTTAGTATCTATCGGGAGGTTTATAGATATATATACATTTATATCCTCCCCAGGTAGATAGACATCTTTATCAAATTCTATTTTCAGCAAATCTATCCCCATATATTTATGGATATATATAATACTTTTATTCTCTCTAATGAAATATATTGGTTTTATAATTTTCTATTCATAAAAGATAAGCGTCATTAGAGGTTATGAATGCCATGAATAATGCAAAACTCTATTTCATATTGACTAAGCCACATGTATGGTCTCTCTTGGTGTTTACAGGTTCCGCTGGCTATCTAATAGCGTCCAAAGGATCTATAGACCTGAATTTCCTCCTAGTGACTATTGCCCTTGTATTTGGAACTGCTGGTGCTAATACTGTAACCGGATATTTTGATATGGATATAGACCAGGTTATGTTTAGAACCATGAATAGACCTTTGCCAAAGGGTGATATACCCCCTAATAATGCATTATATTTTGGTTTGCTCCTTGTGATTTTAAGTTTGACCCTTTCATTCTATATAAATATCATTACTTTTGTATTGATGGCCGCTGGATTATTCAATAATATTATAATGTATAGTGTATGGACTAAGAGGAAGACGCCATGGAATATTATTATTGGCGCCCCATCCGGTGGAATGCCTACATTAATAGGTTTTGCCGCTTATAACCCAGTATTGACTATCGATGCTTGGCTATTATTTCTACTTGTTATTATATGGACTCCACTACATATCTGGTCACTGGCATTGAGATATAGAGATGATTATTTGAGGGCTGGTGTACCTATGTTGACATCTATATTACCTATTGATAAAGCTATTAAGGTTCTAGGTATATCTACCCTGGCTCTTATTGGATTCTCGTTTCTTCTTCCTGTTTATGGCGGTCCAATATATCAATCCCCAATATTCCTTATTCCATTAGCAATTGTTAATATTGCAACATTGTACTACACCATTTTAACGTTTAAACGTATAGATATAGATACTGTATGGAGGCTATTCAAGATAACAAGTCCATATCTTACCATAGTATATTTATTTGCAGCTATATCATCAGTTCTTCTCTAAATAATCTACTAACATATCGTGTGAATAGTCCTTGAGGATTAGAGCCTCTAAATAGTTTAGTGGTGTGACTGAGTATCTCGTTATCTTTTCTGTTAGCCACTTATATTTGAATCTCTCTTCAGATATAACCTTTAATTTCTTCTCTAAATTTTTGAAGAATCTGTATCCTAGATATTGTGACAATAGGGTTGAAGGGGAGGCTAAAATCGTCATTATATTTATAGTTATCTCGTCATCGGTGAATATGCCGAGCTGCTTAAGTCCCTTGGCTGCCTCCACATGTGTTAATCTACCGGTGTTAACCTCTATATCCATCTTAGCCAATATAGCCATCTTATATTTCTCAATTAGATTCATTATCTTATAGTCTTCACCCTCAATTAAACCGAGGTCTATCAGAATATCCTGTGCATACGCACCCCATCCATCTTTATACTCTGGGATATCGAGTATCTTCCTAATTAAGTTGGGGGATGTTTTTAAATAAAATTCTAGGAGTGCTTTCCCAGGTAATATATCTCTAACCATTCTTAAAGTTGTTTCATATTTGTTATGCCACTTTAGATCTTCATCATCCCTTATTCTGAGCATAACCTCGATATGTAGTTTTGATCC
>DQVL01000026.1 GCA_015661745.1 Thermoprotei archaeon
CAATTTAGATAACTGGTCTACAATCCTAAAAAATACTTTACTGAATTCGGAATCAGGGTCTTCCATTAAGAGGCTATATCCACTATCTCCATATTCTGCAACTCTGGGGTCTATAGGAATCTTACCTAAGATCGGGATCTCAAATTCTTTACTCAATAATTCACCTCCTTCACCATGGAAAATCTTATATTTCTTACCATCTCCACATATAAAATAACTCATATTCTCAATAACACCTAAAACACGTATATTTACTTTTTTAGCGAAGTTTAAAGATTTTGCCACGGCCAATGCAGACACCTCAGTAGGTTGGGTAACAGCTATTACACCGGTTACATCCCTAATTGACTGTGCAAGATTAAGAGCTTCATCACCCGTTCCAGGAGGTAAGTCAAACAGTAGATAGTCAAGTTTACCCCATTGGGTATACATTGCTAAATCATCGAAAAACTTCTTCTTAAGTGGACCCCTCCATATAACAGCCTCTGTTTTATCTGGTAGAAAATACGCTATACTAATAACTTTAATTCCTAGAGGACCCTCTATAGGAATTATCTTCCTATCTTTAGTTACCATAAGCTCCCGATCCATTACACCAAGCATCTTGGGAATAGATGGACCATGGAAATCACTATCAAATATCGCTACCTTAGACCCTTTAAGGGCTAGGGCAACCGCCATGTTAGCTGTGACAGTGGATTTGCCTACACCGCCTTTCCCGCTTATAACCCCAATTTTATATTTCACTTCACTTAGATTCCTATTTATCTGCTCCTCAATTGATTTTACATGGAAGAGCCCCTCCAACCTCCGTTTAACTTCCTCCTTATCATCTGACATAAAATCCACCATTAAAAGAGTAATTATATATAACATCGTTATAAGCATGTATAACTAAACCATATAAATTCTTATTATCTATCTAAAACAAATCATTCTATTGATATGTTGCTCAATACGGGTATCGTAGAGCTAGGTATAATTGTGATGATATTAGGATTTATTATTCTGTTTATAGCCCTATTCCTCATCCCATCAAAGAGTATTGATTATGGTGGAGTAATATTGATTGGCCCTATACCAATTATATTCGGTTCATGGAAATTTCTAAGAAGGTATTGGTGGATATTAAGTATAATAGGGATATTCTTATTAATCCTATTCCTCTTACCAGCCATCTTTAATTTGATAGACAGGCTTTGAGGTAATCATATATGAGTAGAATAAGGTTGTGTAGGATATGTGAATTGAGAGATGCAAAATATATATGTAGAGAGTGTGGCCGTGAAATATGTGAATATGATTTTGACCCGATAAATTGGTTATGTACAGAATGTATAAAGAAATTTGGGGAGGAGAAAGTCGATAGATATGTGATCCATGACACTGGCTTCAAGATAGTAACATTGATATTCCTAGCTTTCATCTTAATAACATTTGGATTCTTCCTTATAGCATTAGGTGGATTAACCGATATAAAGACGGTGACATTCATATTCCCGTTTTTTGTAACGACTGATCCATTAATAGGGTTTGTAGCCCTAGCGATAACTATACTGGTATTTCTATTGATTATATACGTAGTACTATATAGAATACCTAGAATGTTTATAGGAAAATAGATATTCAAATATAGATTAGAAATTACATTATAATGTTGAAAACATGTATAAAGAATTGCTTTGTGACATATGTAAGGAGGAGCAAGCGTCATATAGATGTAAATCATGTGGTAAGAATGTATGTGTAAACCATATAAATAGGGATATGTGGTTATGCCTTGAATGTGTAGATAGATATAGGGAAAGGCGTGTCACTCTAGAGAAGGAAGTTGGAAACATATTTTTCTATGGAATTATAACTATAGCCATAGTAGTTATTCTAGCCGTTGGCTTCATAGCTATACTATCGAATACAAAGGTTATAGTAACATATATATCAAATATACTTCCTATGCCGAACATACCAAACTATATATATGAAATTATAATTTCATTCCTCTTCTTCTTCGTCTCAATTATATTTCTAGGATTCTTCCTTAAATATGTCTCTGGTAAGACCGTGATGTAACATACCTCGATATATCGGTGGTATAGATATACAGTTTATACCCTGCCGCCTCAACTCCTTATATAAGGCTTCAGCAACCAGTAGCTTAGGCTTTACAATAATATCTAGTAATGTATACTCACCAAGGGACTCAACTAGATAAATTGTATATAATTCACTACATACAATCTTTGAACTTCTTACAAGGTTTCTTACACGTCTATCAAATACTTTGAAGTCATCAAGCAGTTTAGGATATACCCTCTTTAGATATGTATATACAATTTTCCTAGCTAGGTCCATCCATATAGGGAGTCTACCACCTGGGTAACTATCCCTCTTAAATGGACATATATGGGGGGTATACCCTGATATGAAGGATTTATAGAATTTAATTGAGTCACATACATATTTCTCACCCATCTCCAACAACGTCTCAATACTTCTATAAAGACCATATCCATTCGCACGTAGAACTATATATGTAAAGTGTATAGGGGAGAATCCATTAAAAGAATTTATTATGGCTAGCTTATCATATGCTTCATCCCTAAACTTATATTCATATAAAATTTGAAGATAAAACTCTGAATAATCCCCCAAAAGATAACTTGAATACTTATCCATAGACAACTCATTTAATATATGTGAAAGGGGGGCGCCCATCAAGAATATCTCCCCAGATTTCCATCCATAATATATTAGGCTCGTCTCAAGTAGGTATATATCGTCCCTCCCATAAAGTCCATATCCACTACTCATAATATGAATATTAACTAAATACCTATTTAGGGGGTGGAGATATTCCATAGATGGGGCTGACAAACTATTGTTATATGATGCCCAATAAATGGACATTACAACAATACATGACTAGGGTGGACCACATATGAATATAGAGAGGGTAAGAGAGATTTTGGATAGAGCATATGAAGAAAATCGTAAAACCCTTTATGAATATGAGGCTAAGGAAATCGCGGATATAGTTGGAATCCCAACCCCTAAACACATCTTTATAGAAGATTTGGAATCCCTAGATACCGATAAAATAAGTTTTAACGAGCCATATGTTATAAAGATTGTTTCACCCCAAGTTATACATAAGTCAGACGTCGGTGGAGTAGTAGTCAATATATCTAGGGAGCAACTAGAAGAAGCCATTAAAAAGATGATCGATACAGTCAAGTCTAAAGTAGCAAATGCATCTATTAAGGGAGTGTTGATAGAGGAGATGGCTGATAAAGGTGTTGAGACAATAGTAGGATATATAAGAGACCCTCAGTTCGGGCCGGTAGTCATGTTCGGATTAGGGGGTATATTTGTAGAGGTATATAAAGATGTATCATTCAGACTAGCACCATTAAGTATGGAAGATGCTTTATCAATGGTGAAGGAGGTTAAGGCATATAAAATCTTGAGTGGTTATAGAGGTATACCACCATCAGATATTAATAAAATATCTGATGTGATAACGAGGATAGGGGATCTAGGATATAAATTTCCAGAGATCAGGGAGATTGATATAAACCCACTCGTGGCATATCCAGATAGGGTATTAGCCTTGGATGTCCGTATAATCCTTGGTGGAGATTATGGATAGGGAAATCAAGGAAAAAATTAAATATTTATTATACCCAAGGTCGGTAGCAGTTATAGGAGCCAGTAGAAACCCTAGGAAGATAGGTTTCCAAGTTGTATATAACCTTATAAAAGATGGATATAAAGGTAGAATCTATCCAATCAATCCTAATGCCGATGAAATATTGGGGTTAAAATGTTATCCAAATATATTGGATGCCCCAGATGATATCGACCTAGCCATGATAGTTGTTCCAGCATCTAAAGTTTTAAATGTTCTAAATGAAGTGGTAAGAAAAAAAGTTAGATCGGTAGCTATAATTAGCTCTGGATTCAGTGAACTAGGTAAGAAGGATTTGGAAGATGCAATTGTAAATATATGTAGAGAACACAAGATTCCATTATTAGGACCTAACATAGTAGGTATTATAAATACCAACAATAACATGAATCTAAGTTTTTGTCCACACCTACCCTTTAAAGGTAAGATAACATTTATAACCCAGAGTGGAGCCCTAGCAATAGGTTTAATAGGTTGGACATGGGCAAGTCGGATAGGCATATCAAAATTGATAAGCATAGGAAATATGGCAATGATAGGTTTTGAAGAACTAATTGAATTTCTTGAGGAAGATAGAGATACAGAGGCGGTTCTCCTATATATTGAGGGTGTAAAGAACGGTAGGTTATTCGCTGAAGTCTCTAAAAAAGTTAGTAGAAAGAAACCATTAATAGCCATAAAAGCTGGTAAGAGTTTAAGAGGGGCTAAAGCTGCAGCAAGTCATACAGGCAGTCTAGCTGGTAATGTAATGCTATACGAGACAGCCTTTAAATATGCAGGTATAGTATCTGCAGATGGCCTCGAAGATGGTTTTGACAAGGCACTAGCCCTTTCACTACAGCCCCCACTATATGGAGATAACTTGGTTGTAGTTACAAATGGAGGGGGAGCAGGAGTGTTATCATCGGACTACGCAGAGAAATTTGGTGTACCCCTTAAAGACCTACCAAAAGACCTTGTTAACGCAGTAAAAGAATTGATCCCTCCATTTGGTAGCCCAAATAACCCAATTGATTTAACTGGTAATGCCTATAGAGATGATTATATAAGGGTGTTAGACACAGTATTTAGACATCCATGGGTCGACGGCGTAGTATCAATATATGTACATGCAGCCATAACTGATCCAGTTGAGATAGCCGATGGAATTGCACAAGTATGGAGAAACTATAGAGATAAACCTATAACAGTATGTATGATTGGAGGTAGAGAGGTTCAAGTAGCTAATATATGGCTCCGGGATAACGGCATACCAGTCTATCCAACGCCAAGGAGGGCTATCTCCGCTATGGCTGCTTTAAGGCAATACGGGTTATTCCTAGAGAGGGAGAGAGGTAATGGTGGCATGGTCAGAAATAAGGAGATATCATCTTAATAAACTTATACAAGCCATTAAAGAAGATAAGGTAGATAGGGATATACTACCCATTTTAAATATAATAAATAGTTTCGATGAATACGTAACTAGAAGCAGCTGCTACGGAAGGATAACATTCACCATAGAAAAAGGGTTAATTAGGAAGGGAGAAGGTAAAATTATAAATAAAATCCATGGACCAGTTAATCCCGAATACATAAAAAAAGTGTCTGACTCGGTCGATAAAGGGGTTTTATGGATGAATATAGAAGGTACAATTATACATGTAGCATCCAAGACATATGAAGATGGACTAAAACTATATAATATAGCGTTGGATGCTGGATATAGGGAGAGCAGCATATATTCAATGAGTAAAAGGGGAGTAACTATAGAAATTTTATACACGACTAAATATAGTATACCAATATATTCACCTGAAACAGGTTTCATCATATCGGATGAAGAGCTTAGATCAATATCTAATTATATACATAATATGTTTATAGGGATAGAGAAGGCTAAATATAGACTTATAAATATATTATCAGAATATAAAGCCTATGAAGATAAATATAGCTGAGCCATATACAGATAAAAAAATTAAATATAAGATACTTGAGGTTATAGAGTCGAGGCACTATGTAGAAGGTAGATATACAAAACAGTTTGAAGAGGAGTTCTCGAAGTATATAGGGGTTAAACATGCAGTAACAGTTTCTAGTGGAACCTCATCACTATTTCTAATTCTTAAAGCCTTAGGTATCGGCCCTGGAGATAAAATTGCAGTTCCTGACTTTACATTTATAGCCACACTATCACAGGGAGTATTGTTGGGAGCTAAACCAGTTTTAATCGATGTAGACTATGAGACCATGTGTATGGACCCAGATGATTTAAGAAGGAAATTAGATGAAGATGTAAAGGCTGTGATACCTGTACATTTATTTGGACATCCAGCCCCCATGGATGAGATAATAGATATAGCCGTTGAATATGGTGCATATGTAATAGAGGATGCGGCCCAAGCCCATGGAGCAAAATATAGAGGTAGAAGAGTAGGGTCTATCGGTGATATAGGATATTTTAGTCTATACCCCTCTAAGAATCTCGGTGTATATGGTGAGGGAGGTGTAATTACAACTAATGATGATGATTTAGCAGCTAGAATTAGAAGGCTTAAGAACCATGGAATTGAGGATGGAGTAGTCAAGGAATTCGGTTATAATATGAAGTTTAACGAGATAAATGCTGTTGTAGCGTTAGAAACACTTAAATACCTTGACAAATGGAATGAGAGGAGGAGGAGAAACGCTTTATTATACAATGAGGAATTATCCGATATAGATGTTGAAATACCAATTGAGAAGGAGTATGCCTATCACGTATATAACCTATATACAATAAAGAGTTTAAAGAGGGATGAAATAGCTTCAGAGCTGGATAAGGAGGGTATTGGATATGGCATCTACTATAGAGAACCACTACATATGCTTGAGATAGTAAAGACTCTATATGGAAATATGAAGTTGGAGGTGAGTAAAAGACTGAGCGAAAGGGTTTTAAGCCTCCCTGTACACCCCTTCTTAAATCCTGAGGATATAGTATATATATCTAAAATAGTTAAGAAGGTAGTAGAATCTTGATGGGTGACCTGCTCTATAGGAGTTAACATCTCCCTAACCATATCCATTTCAAGGGTTACACCATTTACAGTTAATATTAGAAATCCATCCTCAGCAGCGATCTCCTGAAACAACTCATCCAAATCTATATTCTTCATCTCAACAGCTTTACCGCCCAAGAGAGACTTAATTTTATTATAGTACATCCCACCGAGAATTACCTTAGCTATTGAGTCGTCCTCCGCCAATCTTCTAAAGAATGGAAGGAAAAACTTCGTCCTATCAATCCGATCCCCCCTAAAATATGCTAAAATGTATACAGGTCTATTCATAATGTAGTTCCTATCTAGATAATCCATGATAACTTCAGTTGTATCTGGATCATTAACCTTACTCAAATCTACATAGTAGAAGCCATATGTCGATAGCCTAGGCTTAATCTCCCACAAAATCCTATTAACGACCATATTATATTCATGATATTCTAGGGGAGGGAGGCCCATTATATCCATGAGTTCCTGGAGTAGATATATCCTCTCGAAGCCAGGTAAAGAAGACTCTGAATAAGGGACATCAACCATCCTAAACTCAACACCATATAAAGTTGAATATTCCCTAAGTATTGGAGCTACAACCTCTCTGTTAGGGGATAGTTGTTCTGCATATATAACATATTCTAAATCTCTAAAGTTAGACCCGAATGTATAGGCAAGCTCCTCTAGAGACTCACCCAACTCAGCATGTTCCAACCGAATATTTGGAATTACCTCGATATGGGGTTTGAATAGATGATGAATATAGCCATTGGTATATTTACTTATCGTCTGGTTCTCAAAACAGTATATGTCTGATTTAAAGTCTGCTATTATACCTGCATTTTCATAATCTAAAAAGAACTTCTTGGGATTCTTTCCCCTATCTATAAAGTAGAGTTCTCCTTTATAGAATATTTTAGGTCTCGACCCTGTTACCTTACCAAGTATATCTATTCCTCTTGAGTGGAGAATATTGTATATATCCTCTACCAATCCAGATTTTCCACGACTCCCTGAAACTAAAATGCGATATTTAGCTGAATATAGATTCTCACGATATCTCCTAAGATCCTTCCAACTAAGCCTATGAATTTTATATACCTTTTCAATATCTGGATCCATCATACTGGTCATATCAAATACACCTGTTAATACTGAACCATTCACGGACTATATATATCAAGTCAATTTTTTGTTATATATTGTAGATGATGAAACCTAATATATAAATGATAACAAATTCACCGAACCAAACACCTGTAATCTTCATATAATGTGCTCCGCCCATCAATTCTTTATGGCTATTATAGGCTATTATCCCGGCGATGATGGAGAAGAAGATTGTTGAGAATTTTGGGTTGAGTATCATGTAGAGAGCGGCCGAAATAATTAAGGAAACGATTAAGGCTAGATAGAAGAGCCTCCTACCATAGACTAGGTATCTCTTTACAAATAAATCTATAGAATATAGTGATGCTATAAATGCCAAGATAAATATTACAAAGAGGGATGGATCCTCAAGGGTATACAACACGAGAAATGGGGTGGCTAACACACCACCAGGAGATATTCTGAAGCG
>DQVL01000048.1 GCA_015661745.1 Thermoprotei archaeon
TCATTAACGGATATTTTAAGGAGGTCTGTAGATGATATATGGAGTAAAATATTTAGGCATCCCTTTGTTATAGAGTTGTATAGGGGTTCACTCCCGATAAATAAGTTTCGCTTCTATATAATACAGGACTATAACTATCTAGTCACGATCTATAAATGCCTCAGCCTGATAGCCGCTAAATCAGATCCCGATATAGCTGAGAAGGCTCTCGAGATAGCCTATATAGATGCATCTACAGAGATGATGAATTATAGAGAGCTTATTAATAGATTGGGTCTATCTATGGATGAAGTATTATCTACAGAGCCGAGTCCAACTAATGAGGCATATATGAATTTCCTTATTAGGGTGTGTGCACTTAATGATCCAGTAGAGGGTTTAACATCTCTACTTCCCTGCTTCTGGAGTTATATGGAGATAGCCGATGTAAATAGGGCTCTCCTAGAGGAGAATGATGTTGATCTATATAGGGAGTGGTGCCAAGTATATCTATCAAGTGAATATAGGTCTATAGTTGATGATTTGAAGGGTTTAATAGATAGATATGGGGTTGGATATGATGTTGAGAGGCTTAAGAAGATATTCAGGCTTGGAAGTAGATATGAATATCTATTCTGGGATATGGCTTATAACCTTGAGGTCTGGAAGATATAACTAATTTTTTGTGCTTAACCACTACAAAAATTTATATATTGCTACAAATATTTTTATAATGGTTATGAGGATAATCCGTTTAGAAGTCGATGATATACACTGTGATAAATGTGTTGCTAAAATAAAGGGTAGAATATCCTCTTTAGATGGTATCTACAAAGTTGATGTCATTGAATATAGAAAGATTGTGGTTATGGCTGATGAGAATATCGATAGAGAAGTCTTGAGGGATGTCTTGGAAGATCTAGGATATAGAGTCAGGGGGTGAGGTATTTGGCTAGGCTCCATAGGAGGATATATGGTATACAATGTTCATTCTGTGTAGAGACTATATATAAGGCTCTCAACCAGATGGATGGTGTCAAGAAGGTTCATGTCAGTATGGCTCATGAAGAGTTATATGTAGAGTTTGAAGATGGTAAGGTGGAGGAGTCGGAGATTATAGATGTTATTGAGGGGCTTGGATACCGTTTAGAGGAGGAAGAGCTTGATAGGGAGTATCGGGAGGAGGGTAGACGACTTATACTATCTGGGGTGTTCTCACTATATATTGGTGTCTCAATGCTTCTAATGTGGCTAGGTATATCCATCCCATTCAATCCATATATAATCCCTGTCTTAGCCTCGGTAAACCTCTTTATACTTGGATATCGATATCTAGCAATGTCTCTATACGCTGTTAGAAGGGGTATATTGAATCAGCATGTCTTGATGGCTATAACTGGTTTGGCGGGGGTATTGGGGGGTATAGCCGGATATATATATGGATTGGACATGTTTCCACCTATGGAGTTCTTTGGTGTAGCATCCTTTGTAACAACATATCATATACTGGGTGGGTATGTAGGTGGCTACGTTAGGAAACGTTCTCGAGAGGCTATAGAGAAGGTTAAGAGACTCTCACCGGACAAGGCGACTGTCTTAAGAGACGGTGAATATATTGAGGTGCCTATCGAGGAGGTTAGAGAGGGTGATACAGTCCTTATAAAGCCGGGTGAGAGGGTCTCGATAGATGGCATAATAATTGAGGGATACTCATCATTCGATGAATCCCTAGTATCGGGTGAGCCACTACCTATTGACAAGTCACCTGGTGATGAAGTTATAAGTGGATCCCTCAATATAGAGAATCCAGTTCTAGTCAGGGCTGTTAGGGTGGGTGGTGAGAGATTTATAGACCGGGTTATAGAGTATATTAGACTCTCGAGGGCTGCAAAACCAAATATACTTAGGCTACTCGATAGAATCCTAAAGTTTTATGTACCTATGGTTGTACTCACAGGTGTTACATCCTTCATAATATGGATATTAGCTATATATATCTTATCCGGCGTATTCAATCCATCTATAGGGCTATATATAATGTTAACGGTATATGTAATGGGTTATCCATGTGCATTGGGGATGGCGTCCCCCCTTGCATTGGTCTTAGGAAGCTCTATCGCAGCTTCAAAGGGTATATTAATTAGGGATGGCGACTCTATAGAGGCTCTCCCAAATATAAACTATATCTTATTTGATAAGACCGGTACATTGACTGAGGGTCGGCCGAGAGTAGTCGCTTATGAGGATTTATCAGGTGACCCAGAAATTATTAATGCAGTTGCATGTATAGAGTCATACTCTAACCATCCATATTCCAAGGCTATACTAGATTATATCCTTGATAGATATGGCGATATAGAGTGTGGAGATACCCGTGATATCGAGTATTTCAAGGGTGAAGGTATTAAGGGAGTCTATAATGGGAGGCTAATCTTAATAGGGAATAGTAAACTCCTAAAAAGATATGATATCCCTCCCCCAAGCGATTATATAGATGATAAGCCATACTCTACAATCTATGTAGTCTGTGACGGCTATATAACAGGTATATTCTATATAGAAGATAGTATTAGGAGCGATGCCAAGAACCTAGTCAACTGGCTCCATAAATCTGGATATAAGGTAGGCGTGGTATCTGGAGACGATCCTAAGGTTGTAGAGTATGTATGTAGGGAGTTAGGTATAGAAGAGTTTAGAGGTGGCCTCCTCCCATGGGAGAAGAGCATCTACATATCTGATCTACAGAGGAATGGCTATAAAGTTTTGATGGTGGGTGACGGTATAAATGATGGTCCATCATTATCAAAGGCTGATGTGGGAGTGGCTTTAGGAAGTGGCTCCGACATAGCTATTGACTCCGCCGATATAGTCGTTGTAAGCGATCGACTCGAGAATATAAAGTATCTCCTAACGATTGGTAGAAAGATATATGGTAAGATCCGTAGTAACCTTATACTGGCTTTCCTATTCAATGGTATAGGAATCCCATCTGCTGCATTAGGTTTTATACGCCCGATCCATGCAATGTTGGCTATGGTCCTAAGTGTATCAACAGTTATATCTAATAGCCTAATATTTAGGGATAGAGCCTGATACCTATCTAAACTAGTTATTGAGATATAACTAAGCTATACCCTACAATTGAAATATAAAAAAGGTGGGTTACCTACCATACCGTATAAATGAATTATTTTTAAATTTATATTTATTATTGTTATCGAAAATTGAATCCTTCAAGGGATGGAGTGGTCGATATCAAGGGCAATATCACTCATTTCCTCCGGATCCTGCATGAATAATAGTAGATGACCTTAAGGTGCCCACAGGATCAGCAGCTGCTCATGACCTTTACAACTGTATAGAGGCTGCTGACTGAAGTTCTGGAGTTGCTATAGTTAACCCGAAATACTGTGACAACCCTAAGGAAAACACAAACATGAAATCTGATTAATCCTTTTTAGTCGTTGCCGGGTGTATGTGAGGCGACATTTCTGAGTCTCCAATACATCCGTAACTTTTGCAGCATTAGTAGTGGATATCCAACATCTTTAGGTTTCATTGGCGGTTTTCATGGTGGAACGGAACTCCCCACATCTATCTTTAAGCCTTTTAATCTAATATTCCAGCTACCTATTACATGTCTATCTGCTTTAAGACCACATTTACACTTTAAAACTCTCGACTCATTCAGGCTTAAAATTCTACTTCTTTCTCTACCCCTATACTTGCTTAGAACTCTGCTTCTAGCTCTTCTACATCTAATCTTCCAATGGATTTTACACTTTTTTACGAAATAAACAGTCCTTATTTCCTTTTATCTTGTTTTAAATCTTATGAATCAACCATTTGTTCCAATCGTAATGTTGCTTCCATTCAAATCAACACTTATTACATCTTCGCACTCCTTAATTTCAGCATTCTTAGAGAAAACAACGTTTAAACATATTACATCTTCTCTCTTAACTATCCATGCTTGGCCAATTCTCCAGTCCTTAGACTTCTCATGATATTTGTCATCTAAAAGCTTGAGTTCAATTATACTATTGGGGATAGAGAATTTTAACTATCCACCTTTCCACATTAAGCCTAAACAGATGGCCATCAATTATTATAATATCCCTTTTTGAATCGGGGTTTTCCGATTTAACTTTACAGTCACCTCTGGCTAGAAAGTTTATGGTTTAAGTTATGGAATGAATTAATGTTAGATTTATACATCTGTTCATCGATTTTATTTTCGATGGGTGGCTAGGGCTATGATTAGCCAGTTCATAACACACCATGAAGCTCCCGACACCAGTCCTTAAGTACCTCACCTAATACACCTAA
>DQVL01000155.1 GCA_015661745.1 Thermoprotei archaeon
AAAGCTCTCTTATATGCTTCTTGAACATACTTATTATGCAGGTGTGGATACTTTCTCCTCAACAGCCTATAACATAGTTCATGTGCTCTCTTCCTACTACGTATATCATTCTCAATGATGATGTGTAATGATTCTCTTATCATTAATGTATAGTCGTTCAGAAGGGATAGTAAACTATTCTTATCCTTCTTCGTTAGTGGTACGAGTTTAAGCTTAACTGTCTTCTTAATTGTTTTAATCATTCTTCACTATCTCCTCTACAGCGTTTTTTATCTTCCTAAACTTCTGTGAGGGTTTACCATATATTCTAGCGGCAAAACTAATCACTATTGATACGAAGTCCTCGGTGAGCTCATCTATATAGCTTTTCTCACTCTCTTCAACAACTTCAACTCTAACACCATGTGATTCGAAGTATCTCTTAAGATACTCGAATCCAAACCTTGTAAGCCTATCCTTGAACTCTACTACAACTACATCTACCTGTTTATTTTCCACCATCTCGAATATCTTATGTAAACCGTTTCTATCCTCCTTTAATCCACTCGCTACATCAGTTACTACGTCGATAACCTTGTATCCTTTGGCGGAGCAGTAGTTTCTCAACCTCTCTACCTGTCTATCAAGATTACCATCCCTCTCCTGTTTATTGGTGCTTACACGGGCATAAATGACAGCCCTGATCTCTCTTGTCTTCTCACCGAGAAATCGTTTAAGTTCGCTCTCCGGTATCATCCAGAGCTTACCAATTCTCTTAGCCCTAAGCTTACCTAACCTAATCCACTTCCTAACAGCAACCGTGGAGACATTAAGCATCCTAGCAACTTCAGAAACCCTGTATAAACGTTCCATCCCCCTCAACTGAATAAATTAAGATTCTCAAATATTTAAAATTTTCTATAGTTTCTAAAAGAACCTAAGTACGCAAATAAGCGAATAGTCTAGATGGAATATAGGGTGATACCTGTACCGCCTCAAACGTTGTTACATTATACAGATTGGATATATCATGATGTAGTTATTATATTATGTGATATGTCCTATAGAAATCCTCTCTACTATAGCCCTATCTATATCCCAATAACATATAGTAGGAGATATGGTAGGGCATTCGATAATTCGGGGTGGAGAGGAGTTGTATACCTTACATATGCATCCTCTTTAGATGATACGTATGATTATCCATATTATGAATCTATTGAGTTTAATGGACCGGGGTATCTAGGGTATCTATTCTACATGATATATGATATGAATGTAATGTATCAGGTATATAGTAGGATATCTGAGAAATTAGGTACTGGTAGACTAGAGAAAGTTAGGAACAGGCTTAGAAGTAGAATACCATATATTAGGAGGGCTTTTCAAGAATTCTTCACCGGCTTTGAGATTGAGTTTATGAAGGAGTATGGATGGAATCTTAGAAGCTTCCTTTCACGAATTATTTCATTAAATTTTGAGAAGGAGGTTAGGGATGATTATTATGTTAAGGAGTTTGAAGTTTTTAATAGGGTGTTAATGGATAACCGGCTTAAATACAATTTTACACAGGAGATGTTCCATAAGATTTATAGGCGTCTCATAAGATTTGGGATCGGTATATCCCTTAGTCATAGACTAAGACTCCTTGAATATACATCATTCTTCTATTATGCAAGGGATGTTTTAAATGGCTATGAATATGATGACTTAGTCGATGGATACGAGCTGTTCCACACATTATCCGAGAGGTATGGGCTTAATTATCTAGTTGATAAAGGTCTATATCCACATAGATATAGCATTATAGTGTGGAGAGGACGTCTAGAATTAAGCTCAACCAATACTAGTGATATAATGTTCATAGGTGATTCATGTATATTCCCATTATTGGCCAATAGAATACCTTCTATGTATAGATCAGTCTATAGCGTAGGTGATATAAGGGATACTCTAATGCCTATATGTAGGATATGTCGTTCATTATTGAGTAGCTTTATAGTTAGTAGAGGCTATAGAGTTGATATATCTGATCATAGGGTCAGAAATGGGCAATGTAGAATCATATACACGATATATAGGGAGGATATAAAGAGGTATGAGTCTGAGGCTAGCTGATTAGGGGTCCCCTTGCTTCAAACTCATCTTTATACTCACATGGATATTTTTCTGGGCATTTACCAAATGTTATACATCCTGGAAGTGAATATTTAGGTATGACACTATTTACTTTTTTAACTTCTAATATCATATCCCCTACTACCCTTCTAATCTCCCATTGAGCCTTTATACATCTCCTGGTGGGGAGGGCTCCAACTATATTCCATCCATCCAGTCTTACAACGTCATATATATTATGTGCATGAGATACTAAACCAATGTAAATCGTTTTATCATGGTATGTCTTTCCATTTTCTATGTATAATCTATATAGCTTCTTCACCATATAGACATATCTATCTCTAAATTTACTGTTGTATATCGATGGTGGTATAGTTATATCGAATCGTTTTAGAGCATGGTATATACTCTCAGGTATATGATTTAATGTTCTCTGTCTAAGGGCTTGGTGAAAAGCGGATAGACTCATCTTCACAACGACATTATATACATTATTTCTGAGTTGCATTAAATATGAGTAATCCCTTTCTTTCAGTGCAATATATAATTCTCTCTCCTCAACCCTAATAATCTCTGTATAGCCAAGTAGTTTTCTCTTTATACCTTTATCAGCTAATTTATCTACGACTGTATCTTCAAATCTAAATATATTGGGCATTGGATAATACTTTAGGATGTTGAAGTTCTCGCCATAGTTTCTTATCACATTAGGTGTAGATCGATTTATTTTATCAACAATTTCGTTTATGATTTCTCTACATATTTTTGGTATGCCCCTATACCTTGATAATAGGTGTAAATGTGTAATCTCCCTTAGATTGCCTATTGACTGGATATTTGTAGATGTATATAGAGGGATTACATATCTCGCGTCTTCCTTAGGTATTCCATGGTCAACCATTTTATAATATAAATCTATACTTTCTTCGATAGACCCTATTATCTCCCTATCCTTTATCTCATCAGGAATATATACTCCATATGGTTCTACCCTCCTCATACTTTGTTGGAGGTGGCTCATATATATTGGTTGGACCATGAATAAAGTGGCTAACCT
>DQVL01000092.1 GCA_015661745.1 Thermoprotei archaeon
ATGCGAAAGAGGTTGAACGGTTTAGTAGTGAGACATATATATTCCATAAGGGACGTTTAATAGCATATGGTGAGCCTAAGAGACTTATCGATGAATATGTTAAATATCCATATGTAAGTGTATGGTTTAAGGGTGATGTAGAGCCTCCAGAGATTGATGGTGTCAAGCCGATTATATTTGGTTCGGTTGGATGGTATAGCATGGGTGAGATCGACCTTCCAGATGTGATTAACTATCTCAGGAGAAATAATATTATGTTTAATAGGGTTGAAGTTTTGGAGCCAAATCTTGATATAGCCTTTATCCTGATGACTGGGGAGAGGTTGGTTATATAATGATATGGCAGGTGTTAAGTGAGACATATGCCCTATTGAAAAGTTATGTTAGAAATAGAGAGTTGATGTTCTGGACTATAGTATTCCCCATAGTATTCCTAGCCGTCCTTATAGCGGCTTTTGCACCCCAGGATGGAGTGACATACAATGTGGGTATAGTTGGGGATTCACCTATAATATCTGAGGTCTTCTCAAATATCTCAAACTTAAATACACATTATATAGAGTCTAACGAGACACTCTATAAGATGGTTAGGAATGGATCGATTGATGTAGGGCTTATCCTAGATGTAGATCCTGAGACGGGAATACCATATAGTATAGATATAATCTATTTATCTAATGTCACCGGTTCTGAGGTTGCTACACAGATTGTTAATTCTGTTTTGGCGAGGTTAGAGGATAATATCAGAATATATTTAATCGATATTGCTGAGGATAGAATCCCCGAATTATTTAGAGGTTTTATGGAGTATATTTCTGACCCCATTAAAATCGAATATAAAGCCATTAAACCGGAGATATATGGGACTGAAGGAGGTCTAAAACTTTTTTATGTCCTCTCGATGATCGGTGTTCAAATCCTTTATATAGGGATGTTCAATGGTGTATTACTACTTATTGAGAAGAAGAGGTCTGGACTTCTAAAGATTCTACTCTCAAGCCCAATCCATGGATATACAGTTTTGATATCGGATACATTAGCATCTATAGTTAGCGCCATAATCTCTGCATCAGCCATATTAGCTACTGGTTATCTCCTTGGAGCAGATTATTCAGTCTTGACAATCGATAGAATAATGATAATCTTCATATTAACTATTATTGGACTCCTATTTATGATTGGATTAGGACTCATACTATCTACCCTACCTAAGACATATGAGGGTGCCCAGGCTCTCGCCAATCTCATTGCCTTTCCCCTTATGTTTTTAGGTGGTATCGTGATCCCCGAATTTCTACTTCCAGATTATATAAAGGCGTTTGCATCTATATTCCCAGTTAGTAGGTTGGTATCGACCATGAGAAACATATTGGTTTTTGATTTACCCTTCTCAATGATATACCTAGATATGTTATATGGAGCGGTAGCCACCGCGATAGTCTTTATATTAGGTATGTATGTATATAGGAGGCTCCTACTAAGGGCTGTTGAGCATCCCACATAAAAATTATTTAAGAGTTGTTTATGGATGTATATAGGGTTGAGGCTAACAACTTATTCTGAGATTGACCTATATTTAACCATGCCCAGCCTTATTAAGTAATCTATAACCATAGATGCGGATCTATGGGTTGTAGGGGCTGGGAGGCTATATTCATGTAGTGTCTTCGATATCCTACTAATATCTACACCCATAAATAGCGGGATTAATGGCTTTGACGAGCCACCATCTATATATGCATCTCCAACGGCTTTAGCTACTTTATATGGATCTATGAAGCTCGGTGGTACATGTATAACATATATTATGTCTGGCCAGTTTCTATCCATAAGGCTTTTTAGAGTATGGTAATACATATCTTCATCTCCATCCGCCGTTAGATCTATTGGGTTGGCCCTCGCCATATAAGGCTTTAGATGATCAAGCTTCTCCAAAATATCTGATGGCGTCCTAGAGAGTTTATGTCCAAGCTTATGTATATAGTCGACAGCGATTACACCAGGTCCACCTCCATTAGTTACTATAGCTATTTTACCTCCATTAGGGGGATCTAGATATGAAGTTGCCTCGGATACATCGGCAAGCTCTATATAGTCATATACAAAGTATGCACCAGCCGCCTCTAGAATACTCTTTATCACTCTAAAGTCTCCAGCCAGACTTGCTGTATGACTATATAAAGTTTCTTCAACCCCTTCTGTAGATCCACCCTTTAGGATGACTACTGGTTTACCAACCTCTTTAACGATTTGGGCAAGCCTCCTCCCCATATAACTTTTTAAACCCTCAATATATAGCATATAACTCTTAACCATATCATACCTTGAGAAGTACATTATAAAATCAGTCTCATCTACATCAACCTTATTCCCAAGAGTTACTAGGGACGCTAGACCCATCCCCTTCAATGCAAGATAGTTTGTAACTATAGCTGAGAATGCACCGCTCTGGCTTGCCATAGCCAATGATCCATCCCCCACCTTTGGGACGAAACTGGCGTATAAACTATCGATATTATTTACTATGCCCGCACAGTTTGGGCCGACGATCCTAACTCCATATCTTTTTATTAGGTTTTCCAATCTATTCTGTAATTCTTTATTACCTATCTCGGCGAATCCAGATGCATATATAACTGCTGATCCCAATCCTTTAGCAGCTAATTTCTCTAGGGTTTCTATTGCCGATGAACTTGATATAGCGATTAGAGCAAGGTCTATATTATCCGGTAGGTCATCTATATCTCTATAGAATCTAATGTTGAATGCCTCACCTCCCCTTGGGTTAAGTCCATAGATCTCACCTACATATCCATGTTCAACAAGGTTCTTAAGGAGTTCATATCCAACTCGACCCCTCTTTGAGGAGGCTCCAACAATAACCACTGATTTAGGTTTAAATAGTCTATCCAATCCCCTCATCAATGCATTATAATCTTTAGAAGTATGTTAAAACATTGGGTAAATATTTATTCAAATCCCGATTCTTAATCCTTCCTAAAATAATATGTTGATAGGCTATTTCTCATTAGAAACTTCTCCATTGTCATCTACCATCTCTAGTTTTCCTTCTAATGCGAGCCTTAGATTTTTTATATATCTCTCTGTATCTTCCCTAACCCAATCCATTACATCATAATATTTTACCTCTCCATCTGCTGACATAGCTACAACCATCTTTATACCAGAGTTTATTATCGCCCTCCTACATCTATCACATGGGAGGGCGTCCAATACTTTATCTGTTTTTGGGTCGAAGCCATATAAATATAGGGTTCCACCAAGTACTTGACCACCATTTCTCGCCGCATTTATAATACAGTTTTCCTCTGCATGGACTGCGGGACATAGGTCATATGCTGTTCCATGGGGAAGATTTAAAACATCCTTTATACATCCACCTACTTCATAACAGTTTACCCCTCCCCTTACTGGGCCATTATAACCTGTAGATACTATTGCATCGTTAACCACGACTATCGCCCCATAATTAGCTCTTGTACATGGTGATCTAAGTGCTACTGATCTAGCGATCTCAAGGTAGTATCTATCTCTATCTATCCTATCCCCATATTTTGACATCTCGAATAAAATTTAGTGTTTGGCATGTATTTAGGTTTATGGTATAACATGTGTTAGTATTAATATACTATTCCCCTTTTCCCAGCATATTCAGGTCTATACTGTTAACTCGGGTTAATCCAGTTATGTCATTCTCCCAGATTTAAGGGTCTCCATAAATATACCTATATTTCTCCAGTTCTCATCGATTCTCTCTTCAATATATCTAATATCGTCATCGGATAGATTTCTGTATCTTCCTTGATGCTTAAGATATTCCTTGACCGGTTTCCTATATGCCTTGTCTGAATATTTGATGCTGGGTCTACTGATCTCTATATTTCCATCTATATACTCCCATAGAATCCATGCACCAGTCTCAACAGCTAATTTAGCTATCTCAACCGTCTTTCCACCTTCAAACCTCCAACCAGGGGGACAGGGAGAATGTAAGTGGATAAATCTAAATCCACTAATCTTTGATGCCCTCAACAACTTATCTCTGAAGTCGAGGGGATAGCCTATAGAGGCTGTAGCTACATAAGGTATCTTATGCATCAACATGATCATAGCTATATCCTTCCTCTCCTCACTCTTCCCCTTTATTGGGCTGGTTGTTGTGAGAGCCTTCCATGGAGTAGTCCCACTGGCTTGGACACCGGTATTCATATAAGCCTCGTTATCACTAACTATTACTATTATATCTTCATTCCTTATTGCTGCCCCACTTAATGTGGCGAAGCCGATGTCTGCAGCTCCACCATCTCCAGACCATACAACTACTATAGCATCTTCCCCATGTACTTGGTATGCTGCTTTTAAGCCTGATGCCACAGCCCCTGCCGAGGCAAATGGAACGTGGAGGATGGGGAGGTCTATACCTGCAGTCGGCCATACACCCGATATTATAGATGTGCATCCAGCGGGGACTACCACTACAGCTTTATCACCTAATACCATACCCAAAATCTTTAACCCTATATTATGTGGACATGCTGGACATGCAGGGTTTCCAGGTAGTGGACCTTTCAACCTTGATTCAGATAGTTTAGCTAGGCTCATCCCCTACCACCATCCTTCATGATCCAGTAGGTATTTAACCAATTGATATCGAGGTCTAACTCATATTCCTCTATAAATCTTTTTATTATATCGATAAAATCTTCACTTCTCATATCTACACCGCCTAAACCGGCTACAACCCCCTTTACAGGGGTTCTACCCCTTAGAATTGAGGCTACCTCCCCAGCTAATACCCCTCCATACCCCATTGATACAGCTCTATCAATGACTAATACAGCTTTAGAACGTGACCCATATTTTATTATGTCTTGAATAGGTAGGGGACGTATATATCTTATTCTAAGGAGTCCAACTCTATATCCTTCATCCCTAAGCATATCTATAGCTTCTTTAATGTCTCCACACCATGACCCCATTCCCATAACAATATAGTCAGCATCCTCTACTCTATACCTCTCTGTTAAGCCTCCATAACTCCTGCCAGTAATATCCTTATATTCATAATCAACTTCATTGATAACCCTCTTGGCCCTCTCCATCGCCCTCCATATATACCATCTCAACTCCATAGTGACTTCATCTGGACCTAGATTACCTACTGCAAAGCCTTCTCCAGGCTTCATAACAAAGGGTAGTGGTTCCCTCGGTGGGAGCCATCTATCGATATCTTCCTGGCTTGGTATATCTATAGGCTCGGCTGTATGGCTTAATATAAATCCATCTAATGCAACGATAGAGGGGAGGAGAACCCTTTTATCCTCTGATATTTTATAGGCTTGTAGAGTCATATCAAAGGCTTCCTCAACATTCTCGGCGAAACCTATTATCCACCCTGAATCCCTGACTGTTAGGGCATCCTGATGATCCGTATGTATATTCCATGGAGGACCTATACTCCGTGTAACTACAGCCATGACAACCGGTAATCTACTGTTTGAGACCCACCAGAGCATCTCATACATATATAGAAGTCCATGGCTTGATGTAGCGGTAAATACTCTTGACCCCCCTGAAGAGGCTCCATAGACAGCTGCCAAAGCAGAGTGTTCTGAGTCAACCCTTATATACTTCGCATTCAACTCCCCACTATCAACCATCTCAGCAAGCTTCTCCACAATTATTGTCTGGGGAGTTATTGGATATGCCGATATAACATCAACCCTAGCCAGCTTGACAGCCTCGGATATAGCTATATTCCCGATTAACACCCTCCTATCCATATCACTCCCCCTCCAAGACCATCTCAATCGCATCTACAGGGCACACATCACCGCATATACCACATCCCTTACAGAATTCCATATCTATCTCAGGTATCTCCCTCTGTCTCCAACTAATGACGTTATCTGGACAGTATAGCCAGCATAACCCACATCTAGTACATTTGTCGATGTATAAAATGGGTTTATACAGTCTCCAAGTACCCGTCTTTCCAGCTGAACCCTTATCAGGACGGGATAAAAGCTTCTCCCTAAATCTTCTTATATCCTCTATACCCTCGAGATCAATATCTAAAATTTTATATCTGGCCTCCATCTCCAATCACCTAGCTACCATATCCCATGCCTCCATAGCTGCAGATATATTCTTAATAGCTATCTCTCCACTAAAATACTCCTCAATCGCTTTGACGATGTTATCTATTGATGCTATATTAAATACCTTAGCCATGGCAGACGCCATGGCTGTATTAACTATAGGCCAGCCCGCCAATACTAGATCATGTTTCAATGCAATACTGGTTGCATCTACATAATATATCTCTTTAAATCCCTCTAGATCGGGTTTATAGGGTGAGTTTACAATGAGAGTTAGATCATTAGGTATCTCCCTCTTAATATCTATTAGAGAAAGGATTTTAGAGCTGAATATGGATAATCCATCTGCCCTATAAATTTTTGAATGTCGTTTAATAATTCCATCTGATACCCTCAAATAAGATCTTACTATTGCACCTCTCCTCTCAGCACCAAACTCTGGGATTGCCTGTGCCCATCTACCTTCATATGTGGCCGCCGAAGCCAATATTCTTGATGCGGTGACTCCGCCTTGGCCGCCGCGGCTCAGGATAATATATTCTCTATACATTATACCTCCCCATCCAAGAATTTAATATCCCCCTTATTTGGTTTATACCTCTATATATTCCATATATATACATGTATATAGTTTAAATTGTCGATAATAGGTAGGCAAACCTACTTTACAATTCCATACATATAAAATTTCTTTATATCTTCCTCTCCATAACCTAAATCAGTTAATATCTCCCTTGCATCCTCCGATAGAGACGGTGGATACTTCTCTGTATATGGTCTTGAACCCTCTATCTTTATAGGAGGCCTTATATATAATGTCTCTCCCAGTATTGGATCATATAACTTCCCAATCAAATCCGTTTCTACTGTGTAGATGCTCTCTAAAAACTCTGATATCCTATTTACTGGTGCAGATGGGACATTATATTCCTTAAGTATTTTGAGCCAATATTCAGAATC
>DQVL01000152.1 GCA_015661745.1 Thermoprotei archaeon
AGAGAATACAAAGAGTAGGATAGTTAATAAGACCATAAGTATGGATGTAGGAATAAATATTTACCGTGGCGTTATAAGGATACCTAATGGAGCAAGAAACGCTACATCCAATGTAGAGTGTGAATCTCTAATTCTAGATGATAAAAGCTATGCATATACATATCCTCATAACCAGATCGAGGAGCCGACGGCTTCAGTATCCCATGAGGCTACAACACTAAGGTTGACTGAGGATCAGATATTCTACCTATTAAGTAGAGGTCTTGATGAGGATGATGCAAAGAATCTATTGATTATGGGCTTCCTAGACGAGTTATTCATAGAGGTTCCATTTGAAGTCGCAAATATATTGAAGAAGGTATTGGAGATAGAGTTCGAGAAACTAGGTGGAGTTGGATGAGTGATTCTACAGAGATACTCAAGGCGGTTAAAGATATTCCCTTCCAAAAGATAAGGGATAGTCCAACAGTCAAGTATTATACAGATTGGAAGATCTATGAATCGCTTCTTGAATTAGAGTATCCACAGGATTATAGCTGGGATGTAGATGCAGTGAAGTTTGACCCAGATATTATTCTTTTTTATGATAGGGCTGAGATAGTAAGAGATAGGGTATCTATAAAAGTTTTGACTAATGACTTCAAATCGGAGAGCAATATCTATAGAGAAACCGATAGATATAGTAATAGGATGATAGCATATCATAAACTAAGAAATAAATATATTTTAAAACTTGTTTTGGATGGCGGTGAACAAGACTATACAATAGTGTCCCCCTCTCCCACAGGATATCTTCCTAACCATATAATAATAGATGTTGAAGGCGGCTCACCAACAACCTTAAATCTCGTAGATTTAGGCACCTTACAAGGGTTGAAGACCCTATTTATGGAGGTCAATGTAGGTAGTAATGCTAAGCTAGATATCAACTACTTATTTATACATGGAGATGAAACTGCGGTATACAATGACTTTATCATGTATGTAGATGAGTCTGCAGAACTAAACCTTAAATTTTTAGGATTTGGCGGTTTAATGACCCATTTAAGAAGTGAAGTAGAGCTTATTGGTAGGGAGAGCCGTGGATATACCTATGGTAGTCTTATAGCTAGAGATGGTACAAAAACAGATGTAATAACAAATGTTACTCATCATGGAGATGAAAGTGATAGTCAGCTATCGGTAAGAGGAGGAGTATTAAATAATGGGTATCTAGTCCATAGAGGCTCAGCTAGGATATTAAATAAGTCTCATGAGGCAAGTACAGCTGTAAAAAGCTATCTCACCATATTTGGGAGTAATGGAAAAGCTTATTCGATACCGATGTTAGAGGTTGATACGGGGATTGTAGCTGGGGCGAGTCATTCAACATCAGTGAGTAGACTAGATGAATATAGGATATTCTATCTTAAGAAGATGGGGTTGTCCGAGACTGAGATAGTCGATATGTTGCTTAGAGCTTATGTAGAGTACTCAGGTGTTGCCGAAGTATTTGATGTTGATTGGAGGTCACTAATAAAGTAATTTTTATTCCAAACATTTTTATACAAAATTTTATCCTCCTATACATATACCTTTTTTTAGTTAATGATAATATGTCGTAAAGGTGAAAATAGAGAGGTAATTTACCATAAAAAACGATTTGAGATCCTTAATACTCTAAGGAATGAAGCAATAAAAATTATTGAATGCCTAGATCACTCAGGTATAAAAGGATATGCCCACGGTAGTGTAGCGAGGGGTGACGTATCAAACCAGAGTGATGTAGATATCGTAATCCTGAATTATTTATCTCCCCCTCTAATCGAGAACTCCATATATATAGGTGGATTCAAAATCTATAAAACAGTTATTATCCAGGCAACGCCACAGTCGACCCCTAAAGTATACTATTACCTAGATCATAGGGATAAGACCGTCGTAAGCTATCCCCTATCCAAATTAAAGGAGAAGGAGCTCTACTTCTACAAGTTCAGCGGTATAGTAGATCTTAATGGCTTGAAGAAAGGTTTGAGGGTGAAGGGCGTAGATAAACGTCTTATGTTGATTCATCCACTAGACTATGGTCACTATGAGGAATGTATCTTAGATAGAAGTGGATATGTAGCTAAGATCCTCGACATTCCAGAGTCCATAGTCAATGAGAGAATATATATGCTGGGTAAGAGGGAGATTTATGGGAGGACAGGTGTATTCCTCGAATATACATTACATCCTGGAGAGGATGTTTTAGAGGCTGTTAGGACAATTGCATCAAAAAATCGTTTCTTTAGAGAGTCAATTTATTATGGATGGATATAATACTTGTATTACAAGTAAACGTTTATATATATGTATGATAAATAGTTAATTGGTGACTATAGAGTGGGTAGTGATAAAGAGGTTGGAGGCGGTTCTGATGATAATGTTAAAAAGACTATTTCTATACGGGGGATAGACAAAAACTTATATAGTAAGTTATCAGCTATAGCTAAGGAGGTTGATAAAACAATTGGTGAGTTGGTTAATGAGGCTATAGATCTATTTGTGAAGGTGACAGATGGAGTTACTGAGACTGTGGCTAAGGTTATACATGAGCCATATATAATCAAAAATCTTGATAAACTTGTAATAACGGGTGATGAGTTGAGGGGTCTTGATAGACCAGTAATGTTCCTAAATATTAGGGAGTTGATTCTTGAGGATTTGGATGACGATGCCTTGGATAGGATTGTCAAGGTTATGAAGGTTGATAAGGTATTGGTTAAAGGCTCTGTAAACAAGGTTAAACTATATTCAAGATTTGATAGGGTGGGTAATGTCGAGGTTCATGAGATGGGTTCATAGACTATATTAAGTTTTGATGCATAACTATATGCCTTCAAGACTTCATCTCTATTTATCCTTCTTCCAATATCTTTGAATCTCTCATCATAACTGGCTTTATACTCTGGTCTATATTGATCCATGATATTTACTAGGACGTCGGGTGTATTCTCCGCTATCCATTCAAGTATTGGGTATGTACAGCATTCAATGTGGTTGGGCATAAGTAGATGTCTAATAATTATGTCGGAACCATAGTCATAGACAATCTTTAAATTTCTTGTCACAACCTCTCTATACCTTTTAATCCTACTATATCTAAATGCGTGATCCTCATCCCACCATTTAAAGTCTGGAAGCCATATATCGATTAAGTCTATCAATATATCTAGAGCATTCAAAGTCATGTACATATTGCTATTCCATAGTAGAGGTATCCATACATCCATATATCTTAGACTCTCTATGACATTATGTATATCCTGGTCTGGATTTCCACCTACATAATTTATGTTTTTAGCTCCCCTCTCATCTAACTCCAAAGCTATATCGGCCAGTTCCTTAGGCGTTACCTTCACACCTGCATTTGGATTCTGGCTTATATCCCAGTTCTGGCAGAATACACATTTTAGGCTACATCCAGTAAAGAAGATTGTCCCACTAGGAACTAGTGGTGCTTCCTCACCGAAATGTAGGAATGCCGAGCCTACATATGAATAACTATCTAATCCACATACCCCCTTCCTTCCCTCCCACCTATTTACATTACAGTTCCATTCACATAATCCACATTTTTTTAGGATCTCCCTAGCTATATCTATTTTTAAATCTAGAAAACTATATTTAGGCCTCTCCATCCCATCTATACTCTCTCCACCAGATTCTATATCTCTATATAACTTTAGAAAAGCGTCTCTCGCCCTATCATGTTCTCTAAACATTATCTCGAGGTTTGACCCATCAGGTTCTTCAACGGGTATATATTTTGCTATAATGTATTTGGGAGGCCTCAACTTCTTCATAACTTTGTAGTACCATGAAAGTCTATTGACTACCTCCTTATTCCTCCAGATTGTCGCTGCATCAGGTCTAACTAAATATGTATATACATCTATATCCATATCCATATAATTATTTGGAGGGTTCGAATTTAAAGTAATTAATATCGTTTAATCAAGGTAATCAGATACTATCTTGAATATGTCTCTATGAACCTCCTCCTCCGACCTACTACCATCCACTATATGGAAGTTTTTGAATAGTTTACTCAGCTCAATAAAGTTTTCCCTAACTTTTGAGAGGAATGCCCTTCGCTCAAAGAATGTCTTTGAATATCTATCTCCAAGTCGTTTTAAAGCTATCTCAGCTGGGATATCTAGTAGGATTGTTATATCTGGCTCTGGGAATACTGAATTCATTTTTATGAGCCAGTCAATATCAAGATCCACCATTCCATATGCTATACTTGATATGTAGTATCTATCACATATTATGTCATATCCTGCTTTAATCCTATCTTCAATCTCCTTCACATGCTCTGACCTATCTGCTGCGAATAGTATCTGTAATGTTCTATGGGTTATCCTAAGCTTAGTTGTTAATGCGGCTCTTATAATGCCACCTATTATCCCGTCTGTAGGCTCCCTAGTAGCGTATACCCTTCTACCCATCTTCCTAAGCCTATGCTCCAATAGGAATGTCTGTGTAGTCTTTCCTGATCCGTCTATACCCTCCAAAACAACGAATAGTGACATATTAGAAGGTATTCCATCTAAAGTTATATAAGTGGATGGTGAGTCAAAAGCATCTCTAAATCATTAAAGAAAGCTATTTCTTTATCAACCACAAATATTATTTCTGACTCCAGAGAATCTTTTATATATGGATAAACCAAAAAGTATTACTATTAGTTCTAGGGGGAAACCCGAGCTTAGGATATTGGATGTGAGGGGTAGATATTGTAGAGTATTCTATAGGGATTTATCTACAGGTAGAGATATAGATAATAAATTTAAGATATATATAGAGGTTGATGGCGAGATAGTAGGCTATCTCTTTATTAAATTGAAGGAAGAGGGTAAGTATCTAGTATTGGAGGATAGGGATGTCGATAGAAGTTTATATGTATATAATGTGGAGAAGGGGGTTGATGAACCCATATTCCCCTAACAACTATATAATATCCTATATAGATACACTGATTTAAGTTATCAACTTAACCACTTATAATATTGTGAGATTATGCCTCATAAACTTAGAGATAGATATGTCCCCCGTGGTGTTTACCAAGTATGTGATATAGTTGTTGAACGTGGTGAAGGACCATATGTATATGACTCTAATGGAAGAAAATATATAGATTTTACGACCGGCATCGCCGTTCTAAATCTTGGTCATAGACCCCCTAAAGTTGTAAAAGCTATTAATGCTCAGGTTGAAAAATTCCTTCACCAATGTATACATGTAGCTGATTATATGCCATATCTTGAGCTCGCCATGAAACTATCGGAAACCTTTAAATGGGGTGAATCAAAGACCCTCCTGCTAAATAGTGGTGCTGAGGCTGTTGAGAATGCGGTTAAGATCTCTAGGTATTATAGGGGGAAACCAGGTATTATAGTGTTTGACTATTCATTTCATGGACGTACATTACTCACTATGTCTATGACTAGTAAGACGAGACCATATAAATATGGCTTCTATGCATATACTCCTGGAGTAATTAGATTTCCATATCCCTATCCATATAGATGTGTATTTGGTTCATCATCACCTGAAGATTGTGGAGAGTTAGCCCTAGAGTTTTTTGAGCATGGATTAAAGACTTTTATTGATCCAGATGAGGCTGCTGCTATAGTCCTTGAACCTATAATGGGTGAGGGGGGATATATTGTACCGCCTAAGAACTTCATTAAAGGTATATCAAAGATTGCAAGGGATTATGGCATATTATATGTAAGTGATGAGGTTCAGACTGGTATGGGTAGGACGGGATATTTCTGGGGTGTTGAATATTTTGAAGTTGAACCAGACATAATTACGGTGGGTAAGGCTTTAGCCTCTGGGCTTCCCTTATCAGCTGTTGTAGGTAGGAGTGATGTAATGGATTCTGTACATATGGGTGGTTTGGGTGGAACATTTGGTGGTAACCCTGTATCGGCTGCAGCTGCATTAGCCACTATAGATGAGGTTAAGGAGATACTTGGATATACAAGGAGGCTTGGTGTATATATGGAGAGGAGGTTGGATGAACTATATGAGAAATATGAGGTTATTGGTGAGCATAGAGGTGTAGGGGCTATGAGGGCTTTGGAGTTTGTTAAGGATAGACGTGGTAAAGAGCCCTATAAAAAATTTGTTGATAAGTTGATTGAAGAGGGTGTGAGAAATGGTATCCTACTTTTATCGGCCGGTGTCTATGGAAATGTTATTCGTATAGTTCCACCAATCAATATAGATGTTGAGGTGTTTGACGAGGGGGTTGAGAGGCTGGAGAGGAGTATAAAGAGTGTCCTGAAGATGGTTTTGGAGTAATATATATATTATAGCTAGAAGTTATTACACATCTAAACATCATTATTTTTCGTCAAATTATATAATCAATTTATTAGATGTATATGAAGAGTGTTGAGATACCTGAATTTGAGATTATAAAGAATGTTGAATTACCGGCTAGAGAGTCTGCTTTAATAATAGTTGATATGCAGAATGATTTTGTCAAGGAGGGAGGTAGACTTAGAGTCCCTACAGCTGAGGCTACCGTAGATAATATTAGGAGACTTTTAGATAAGGCTAGGGGGAATAATGTCTTAGTTATTTATACCCAGGATACACATTATGAGGATGACCCTGAATATAAGATTTGGGGGGAGCATGTAAAATATGGTACGTGGGGTTGGGAGATAATTGATGAGTTGAAGCCAGATCTAGATAGGGATATCGTCATACGTAAAACAAGATATGACGGGTTCTATGGAACCCCAATGGATGATATACTCAGGATATATAATATAAAGTATCTAGTGATCGTCGGTACGGTAGCAAACATATGTGTACTTCATACAGCTGGGAGCGCCGCTCTTAGATGGTATAAAGTATATGTACCTATGGATGGTGTAAGTGCATTAAATGAATTTGATTATTATAGTTCACTTAGACAGATAAGTTTTCTTTATAGAGGGGTTATTGTTGAGGGTGTAGATGGAATTAAATTTACAGTCACATCCGGCTAAAAAGTTTATGGTTTAAGCTATGGGATGAATCGATATTAGATTTATAATTCTCTTTATCGATTTTTATTTTCGATTTGGCTGGGGATATATGC
>DQVL01000097.1 GCA_015661745.1 Thermoprotei archaeon
CTCTAGACGATTTCTCATCTATACTTATAAACCTATTCCTCAGCTCAAGATATAATTTATATCCTATCTCATATTCCGACTCTCTAATCCTAAATATAATATGTAGAACATCATATTCAGGATGTAGAAATATAACATTGAAGTAATACATATCCTTTGGATAACTGAATATAAGGAGTCTTCTCCCACTAGGTTTAAATGTAACTACATTACCTCCATATCCCTCCTCTATAACCAGGTTATTCTTCTTTGCATAGTCTACCAATACCCTCCTAACCTCCTTTTCATCAGCCTTTATAAATAGATTCTCATATATCAATATAGTTCACCATAGGAGTATGTCATGGGGGTAACTCTCCTTTACAGATGCATCTGTAATCCTTATAAACTCTGCATTGAGACGTAACTCTTCTATATCGAAGGCGCCTAAATAACTCATGCCAGCCCTCAGACCTGCCACCAATCTCTTCACTACATCCTCAACGCTTCCTCTATATTCAATGAATGCCTCTACACCCTCTGTCGAATAGCTATATTCACCGATATCCCCTTCATCTATATTTGACATCCTAAGCTCCTTACCTAATCTAGCTACGAAGCTTGCCATACCCCTAAACATCTTATATCTTTTTCCATTACGTAGGATAACAGGTCCTGGAGACTCATCGGTTCCAGCGAATAACCTACCAATCATAACTGTGGATGCCCCTGCAGCTAAAGCCTTAACTATATCACCAGGGTTTCTAATCCCTCCATCGGCTATGACAGGTATATTATATTCTCTAGCGGCTCTATAAGCCTCTATAATGGCGGTTAGCTGGGGTACACCTACGCCAGCCACTATCCTAGTTGTACATGTTGATCCAGGCCCTATACCAACTCTAACAGCGTCAGAGCCATATTTAATTATATCTTTGGCCCCTTCGTATGTTGCAATGTTCCCACCTATAACATCAACATCATCTCCAAATGAATTCTTCAACTCTTTAATGGTTTCTAATGCTCTATCCATATGTCCATGGGCTATATCTATAACTAATGCATCGACCTCAGCCTCATATAGCCTCTCAGCCCTCTTCATATAATCACCTTTTATACCTACTGCAGCCGCTACAAGTAGTCTACCCTTCTTATCCCTAGCAGCCTCTGGATATTGAATCTTCTTGATAATATCTGCCGCCGTTATCAATCCATTTATATGCCATTCATCATCTACAATAGGTAGTTTCTCTATCCTATATTCCCACAATAGTTTCTTGGCCTCCTCCAAGTCTATACCTTGATGTGCGACAATAAGTTTTTCTCTTGGTGTCATAATTTCAGTTACTGGCCTGTCGTCAGGCTGGAAAAGTATATCCCTCGATGTAACTATACCTATCAGTCTTTCACCATCATCTACAACGAGTAATCCACTAACACCCTTATCCTCAAAAACCTTTCTAACGTCTTTTACAGTAGCGTATTTCCCAATTTTATAGGGGTCATTTATAACGATGTTTTCAGCTCTTTTAACTTTATTGACTTCATCAACCTGCTTATCTATAGATATAAACCTATGTATCACACCTATACCGCCTAACCTAGCAATCGTTATAGCCATAGAATGTTCTGTAACTGTATCCATCGGTGAAGATACTATAGGTATATTAAGCCTTATATTCCTTGTAAAGAATGTCGATGTAGAAACCTCCTTCCTCGAGCTGACCCGACTCCTCCTAGGCTTTAAGAGGACGTCATCGAAGGTGATACCTACATCTCCATCTATCTTCAAATATATCCCTTAGATAAAAAAAGTTGGAGGGTATTTAAAAAGATTATTCTACTCAAGTGCATATACCCCTGGTGTGGTCATCCTCTTTACATCTAGCAGGCGCTTTATATCCTCCTCAGTATAGCCTAGTTCTGATAATGCCTGCGTCAGATCCAATCCTTTAACTATCATCTTACCGATCTCCGCAGCCTTGTCATACCCTATTATTGGCACCAACGCCGTTACTAAAGCTGGGCTCTTCATAGCCTGTCTCATCATATGATCCTTATTTGGTGTCATCATAGATATTACGTTTTCAGCCATCTTCCTAAGGGAAACCCCTAGAATCCTAAACATCTCCTGTATATTATAGCCTATAAGGGGTAGACCCATACTTAATTCAAACTCACCGAGTTGTGTAGCCATCATATTTGAGTGGTCCAAACCAATTATATAGGATGTTGCTAGCATAACAGCTTCTACAGTAACTGGATTTGTCTTTCCAGGCATCATACTACTACCTGCTATCTCCATGGGAATATCGATCTCATTAAATCCTGTAAATGGTCCTGAGAACATAAGTCTAATATCCTGGGATAATCTATGTAGATCTAATGCTATCGCCTTTAAAGCATTACTCACTTTATATACATCGGTAACCAGCTTAATTGCTCTAAACCTATCTTCAGCGGGCTTTACATCATATCCAGATATATCAACAAGATATTTAAATACAGTCTCAATATATTTTGGGTGTGTATTAAAACCTGTTCCAACAGCAGTTCCACCCAGTGGCAACTCCTTAACTTCATAGAGCGTCTCCTCTAGATATTTATGGTTTCTCTTAAATGCATCTAGGTATCCACCCAATTCCTGGCTGAGGGTAACTGGGAGTGCATCCCTTAAATGGGTTCTACCAGGTTTAACTACATCCCCAAATGTCCTAACGGCCCTCTTCAATGTATCTAGGAAATATACATAGTCATCTCTAGACTCCTCATATGCCTTCAATACCGCCAATCTAATTGTAGATGGTATTACATCGTTTGAGCTCTGACTCATATTCACATGGTTATTAGGATGTATATCTATCCCATATTTTTCGCTAGCCAACATAGCTATAACCTCATTTACATTCATGTTTAGACCTGTTCCACTCCCCGTCTGAAATACATCTACAGTAATCTTATCATCCAATTCACCATTCATCAATCTCTTTGCTATATCGACGATAGCCTCCATCCTATCCATATCTAAAAGTCCAAGCTCATGATTAGCCTTGGCTGCCGCAGCTTTAATCGATGCAATCGCCCATATAATGTTTCTCTGGAACCTATATCCAGTATTAAGGAAGTATTTATCAGCTACAGCCATATACTTCATTGCAAAATATAATATCTACATAAATACTACTTATCTAATCAAATAAATTCTCTATACGTCTATACATCATATCTAGGTGGGGTGGAATCAATAAAATTATATATTGTCTACTCAGTAGAATATAATGCGATGGATAGAGATGGACATTTCGGATTTACCCTACTACTATATTTTGGAATATTATATATCCTAGATATTTTCACGACTGAAAAATTGGTTATAGGTTTGATGGCTGCCTCACTCTCTTCACTACCCGATATAGATATAAGACTTAGAATCCGGCATAGGGGTGTTACCCATAGTATATTTACAGGTGTTATTGCTGGAGCCATAGTAGGTTATATAATGTATTATTTTGGCTATAGCTATATATATGGATTTGAGGTTGTAACCCTTGCATTTACCTCACATATAATTGGTGATCTATTTACATATAGACCCTTTAAACCCTTATATCCCATCTATAACATATCAATCGCATTTAAACTCTTTAGATCTGATAATAAGGTAATAAATAAGTCTATGATGTTTATAGGGTCATTTACACTAGTTATATATCTATTTAGATTATATGGTATAGATATATTATCTTTAATATCTTGAGTCATCTCTATCTATTGGGATATAGAGGTTGATAAATATGGATATTTCCGAGGCTATTAAGCTATCGAGGGATTATATAGAGATTGACAATGTAAAATATAGGGTTTATAGGCTTGACCGACTGGATGAGACTGGATATCTAAATATTGATCGTGCACCATTCTCCACAAAGATTTTCATTGAGAATATCTTGAGGAATATAGATGGGTATAAAGTGACTGAGGAGGATCTAGAGAAGGTTGTTGAATGGCGTAGGAGCATGGCTAGGGAGACTATCCCATATAAACCCTCAAGGGTATTACTCCAAGACTATACAGGCGTCCCCCTAATCGTTGATCTTGCTATGCTCCGTGAAGAAGCCGTTAAATATGGTGTTCCACCTGATAAGGTTGATACCTTTATAGATGCCCATTTAGTTGTCGATCATAGTATAAAGGTTGACTACTATGGTTTTAAGGAGGCTCTAAAACTTAATATAGACTCTGAATTTAACCTCTATGAAGAGAGATACAAGATTTTGAAGTGGGCTCAGAAAGCCTTTAAAAGGATAAAGGTTATACCCGCTGGAATGGGTATAGTTCACCAGGTTAACATAGAATATCTTGCTCAGGTTATTAGTAGATCTAGATATGGAGATGAATATGTTTTATATCCTGATACATTGATTGGAACCGATTCACATACCCCTATGGTGAGTGGAATAGGTGTATTAGCCTGGGGTGTAGGCGGTATCGAGGCTGAGGCTGTATTACTTGGAGAACCATATTATATTATATATCCAGAGGTTATAGGTCTGGAACTTGTTGGGGAGCCGAGGGAGGGAGTGACGGTAACAGATATAGTCTTGTCAATAACTGAATTTCTTAGGAAGAAGGCTGGTATATCAACGGTCGGTAGAATAGTTGAGTTCTATGGAGAAGGGGTAAAGAGCCTCCTTGGATATGATAGGGTTACAATATCTAATATGGCTCCTGAATATGGAGCTACAACAGGCTATTTCCCGATAGATGAGCATACGCTTGAACATTTAAGACTTACTGGAAGGGATCCAACCCATGTAAAGCTTGTGGAGGATTATGCGAAACTACAGGGGCTCTTTTATACATTGGATTCTGAGCCTGACTATCCATATAAGCTTAGGTTTGACCTATCTACTGTAGAGCCATCCATCTCTGGACCGGCAAATCCAGAGGATAGGATACCATTTAGCGATATCAAAAAGAGGATACGCCAACTTATAGAGGAGTATAAAGGCAGTATTTCAGATGGAGTCCATATGTCCTGGGATGATGTCGAATATGTTTTGAGGGATGGGTCAATAGTTATATCATCTATAACCAGCTGTA
>DQVL01000078.1 GCA_015661745.1 Thermoprotei archaeon
ATACAGTCTCCACATCCTCCACAGTCTTTATATACATTAGAAACTTGTTTAGCCCGTCCTCAACCCTAGTCAATCTTTTGAATCCCCTACCTAAACCCTTCATCTTATATATTTATATGGGGCATACAGTCTTATCTATATGTTCACCTATATTTGAGAGGTCAAGCATCTCCCGATTAGATTTGAAGAAGGGCTCTCGATTATATACAGCCTCTAAAAACTTCTTAGCTATATATTCATCTCCATACCCCTCTCTAATATATGATATAAAGTCTACGTGATTATCACTCCTCATTAGACAAGGCTTAAATTTACCGTCATATGTAATACGTATCCTGTCATTACCCATGCAGAAAGCGTTATTCCACATAGGCTTTACAAACTCTATATGGACATTATTGTCTAGTATATATACCATTCTATTATGGAGACTCCTCCTATACTTCTTAACCACTCTAGGCTCTATCTCCTTCTCAATATTATCTAACGGATAGAAATATTGTTTAAAGAAGTTTGGGTCTACATTCAGGAGTTCAATAAACTGTATGATATTGGTTTCACCACCACCTAATGAATAGCTATATTCAATCATATCCCATACCTCATCAACATTTACACCTTTAAGGATTACCATATTAAGCTTTATAGGTGTTAACCCAGCATCTATAGAAGCCTCGACAGCCTTTAAAGTCTCATCCTTCCTATTCATTTTAGTTATAAAATAGTATCTATCCCTCTTTAGACTATGGAGGCTTATATTTACCCTGTCAAGACCAGCCTCTCTCAAATCCCAAGCCAAGTTCTCCAACCGAAATCCTGTTGTCGTCATAGATATTTCATGGATACCAACCCTCTTGATTCTACCTACTATATCAACTATATCCTTTCTCAACATAGGTTCTCCACCAGTAATTTTTACATATCTAACCCCAAATCGATATAAAACACTTATTACGCGTTCGATCTCCTCTGGAGTCATATATCTAGGTTCATTAAATATTCCTTCCTTATGGCAGAATATACAGCTATAGTTGCATCTGAGGCTACTATTGACACTTATCCTGGCTCCTATAACGGGTCTATTGAATCTATCTGTTAATACCATATCTTTAGCCCCACCATATATGTTAGGGGGACAACATACTTAATAATAGTCTACTGTATATGATAATAACCTATAAATATTATCTAGTCAAATGTATTTACGCTCTATACCTTAATCTTACCCTCTTTAATCAACTTCCTAATGTGTAACTCGGCACTCTTTAGAAGCTCCTTAGCCGATTTATATGTGGCTTTCTGAACAGCGTTTGGGTATTCGAGCCATATATATCCCTTATGCTCCCACGAGATCTTAACATCCATAGTAAGAGAGAGCATCAATCTAAAAATAACAGTCTTCCTGACTACTTGTCCATGACTCATAAATTTATACCTTATAACCTCTCGATAGCCATCTAATAATATAAGCTTCTCTCTAGGGATACCAGTCTCCTCATATACCTCTCTATATATCGTGTCTAACTCATCCTCCCCCTCCTCAATAATCCCCTTTGGAAAGTCCCAATGCCCACTTGGATAATGTAGAAGAAGATACATCCTCCTCTTATCCTCAGTAATATAGACTATAACAGCCCCTGCAGACCTTTCATATATAGTATTCGACATTTGATTGACACCTACGCAATCTCATGTAACCTAAAATATATTTATTTATGAATATACCCCTATATTAGAATGTTTAGACGGTGATTCCAATGGCTGAAGTTAAAGTGATTTGGTTGGGGCATGCTGCCTTTGAATTAGATTATAATGGTAAGGTGAAGATCCTTGTAGATCCATTCTTAGTGGCATCACCTAAGAAGGCCGATGAATTCAAAGATGTAGATTTAATTCTAGTTACCCATGCCCACCAAGATCATGTGGGGGAGACATGTGAAATACTTAAGAATAACCCTAAAGCTAAGATCGTTGCTATATATGAACTTGCGTCACACCTATCAGAAAAATGTGGTGTAAAAGAATTTATAGGTATGAATATAGGTGGTACATGGAAATTTAAGAAGAATGGGGTGGAAACATCCATTACCCAGGTCGAGGCTACACATTCAAGCATGGGAATAGGTGCAGCAACTGGATTCGTTATAAGATTCCCAGGCTTTAGTATATATCATGCAGGGGATACAGGTGTATTCCCCGGTATGGAATTAATAGGTAAATTATATAATGTTAGGTTAGCCCTCCTTCCAATTGGCAGCCACTTCACAATGGGTATAGAAGAGGCTGTAGAAGCTGTAAAACTTATAAAACCTGAATATGTAATACCGATGCATTATAACACTTTCGACTTGATAAAAGCAGATCCCAATCTATTTAAGGAGTTGGTTGAAGAAGCTACATCGACAAGGGTTATAATTTTAAATCCTGGAGAATCAAACACATTCTTCGTATAACCACTCTAAAATCCACCACTACCCCCTCTTTTTACAGATAACCGTTAAGAAAGAAATTTATTTATGGGATGGTTTTGGGATGTGTGGGTTGTCTATAAGTGTATATATCTCAATAGTTCTAAACTATAACGGTTTTAAATATTTTGAAGCGAGTCCTTGAGTATATCTCAAGGGTAATGGGTGCCTCGACACAGTCTAAACAAGGTGGGGTGGAGCCCAAGCCTACAAACCTAGAATACCCCGGC
>DQVL01000027.1 GCA_015661745.1 Thermoprotei archaeon
ATGAAAGTAATGTGGTCTCCATAATATTTGATAAGGTTGTTATCGAGCTCATACCTAATACACCTATCGCTATACCCGGTATGAACGCCTCGATAGATATAAGGGCATACTATGAATACGATGGTAAACCTTTTAATGGTAGAATATATTTGAATGGGTCTACATATAGTGAGTCTGAGGGTACCCTTCACTATACAGTCGAATCTATAGTGGATGAGTTATATGGGCTATCCATATTTGAGAGCAACGTTGCTACAATAATATTTGAGGAGCCAATTCTAATTATAGAGGTTGATTTGACAAGTCCTTTTGAAGCTGTTATCCGGGGAGCTATATATCTAAGGGGTAATGATACATTGTTAGAGGGTGTCTTCAAGATTGACGGTGAGTCTATATCTATTAATGAAGATGGATACTATGTAAAGGCTATATCCGTATCTATGCCGATCAATAGCTTAGATATTGAAGCATCCATATTAGGTAGGCCTATTGAGGAGATGGAGGTTAAATATTTTGAGGCCTTGGGATTAAATATAAATAGTGGTTTTAGGGGCGAGGTCGGTGAGATAAGCTTTATACATACATTAACCTTATCCATCTATCTAATAGCTGTGGTATTGGCAGTATCTATAATATTTATTTGGAAGAAGGGTCTATTAAAGTAGAATCACTGGTATTATATGATAGGATGTATACTATATAGTAGTTATGTTAATATCTTCATTATTTACTTAGAATTACTATAGACTCGTTTGCTACACCAATTTTAATAGTTCTATTCCTAACAGCTATCCTTCGGTTAATAACCCATATCTCTGGTCTTCTAAAACCTATTTCCCTACCTAGTTTAGCTAATATCTCATCTGACGGTATAATTCTATCTGGGAATATCCCCTGCCCCACAACCAATATAGCTTTACCACCTCCCCTCAAGACTCGGTATATCTCATTCAAAACTTTATACATGTCATTGAAATATGCGTGTGCAGCTGGTGGAAGATCTTTATCTATGATTTTAGGGAGTTCAATAAAGTCTCTTCTCGAGAATGTTAAACCTATATAACTCCTCAATGGGTTTACCCTTGTATCTCCATATAGGATTAGATACTCGATTTCATAGACAGTTGTATACTCAATCTTATTTAGATATGGTGGAGAAGTTATTACTAGGTCTATCGACTCATCCTCAACCATAGTCATTTGTCTAGCATCCCCTTGATATAAGTAGTAGTATACATTCTTCAGCTCCATCTCAATAATATCCCTAATAATCATATTGACGGTTCTACGGAAGACATCGATGAATGGAGGTATATTCCGCTTACTAAACCTAAGTTTACTACCGTCTTTAATCATATATGTAGACTTGTTGGCAGCCGATAACAATGCCAGATAAAATAGGTTTCTATACCTACCTTCATATATATTCTCTATCGCCTCTCTAATCCTTAAAATATCTATTAAACTAGGTTTTGGGAATGCCTTCTTAAGAAGTCCATGTATACCATTTAAATCTATCCTCTTTCTATAGCTTAGTAGATAATTAAAATATTTCTTAATATCTTCTATATCATAATCCATTATCTTGGCTTCAGCTATTAACTTAAATAATGGGCTAATCTCTATACCAACTGTATTGACACCGTATTCCCTACAGGTTAATGGGGTTGTCCCCACACCCATAAAGGGATCCAATACCCAGTCTCCACTATCTACATCATATTTTTTTAGGAGGTAGTGAACTAGGTCTCTAGAGAATCCCTCCTTAAAATAGAACCATCTATGTCTAGGCAATTCTTTATTAGGCTTGAATGTCGCATACTCACCCAGCTCTAGCCGCTCAATTATCTTCATATCCAATGATTAAGAAATATTTGGTTAAATATAGTTTGGATGACTCCTTAAATATTCTCTATAGAACATATATCTATTGATAACATGTTGGTTTTCGAGGTTATCGATCCAGAGTATAGACATTTAATTCCGAGAGGGGGTGTAGATTATAGCGATATACCTAATAATGTAAACCAGTCTATTGTAGAACCTATGCAGGGGGAGGGGCTTACACCACTTGAAGCCTTCGCTATAGAGAGTGACTTCATATTTCTTATATTCCTAGTATTCCTTGTTGCAGCTGGCCTCCTCACAATCTATTTATATGGTGTAGCCTCTGAATATAGGTTTAGATCTGTTGTTAAGAGAGATGTAGATGAACCTAGACCAATCAAGTATTCATCAAGTGATTATATCTACATTGGTTGGAGGAGGGAATTGAGAAATTTATATCTTAATTTCCTTAGAATGTTGAGAGATAGAGGTGTACATATATTAAATGGATATACTGCTTATGAAGTAGCCGATGTAGCTTCCAAAGCCGATATTAAATATGCTTTTGAAGTAGCCAAACTATATAATTATGGTATGTTCTCGAGGAATTCTAATAAGTCTATTCTGGATAGGTTTAGAAGGTATTTAGGGTATGAAGGGTAGATATATTTTCTATGTATTAATTCTTACCTATCTTACATCTCTTACCGTTGCCGCTGGTGGTATACAACCTGTAATCCTTCCCTCTACAGCCTCCACATCCCCCCTAAATCCCTATCCATATGGATTATATAACTTTTATAGTGACTTGACCAGTTTATATGATGTAGGTTTTATATCAACACCTTTTGATATCGCTTTGGAGGGTGATCGAATCTTATATGTAGTGATCGGACCTGAACAATCTTTTTCGGAGGCTGAAGCTGGTTATATAGCTGATCTATTAAATTCTGGGAGGATTGACCTATTCTTAAGCGATGAGACTAATATATCTAATTCCATACTTACAGAGCTGGGTATCGAGGTTGATGGTAGGATAATGGTTTTGAAGGATGTATTTGACGAGTCGAGATATATATCTAGGATAGACTGTGGCTCATTAGGCGGAGGCTTCATATCTAAATCTTCATATGTAAGCGTTATCCCACCAGAATCTGAAGTTCTTTGTAGGGGAGATGGAATATTTATAGTTGATGGGGAGGTAATATCTAATCCACCCATAGCTGTAAGAATCATTCTTGATAGTGGCTCAGAGATATTGGTTATAGCAGACTCAAGTATATGTACAAATTTTATGTATTCAAGTTCCTGGTGGAATATAGAGGGTAATAAGGGCTTATGTATGGAGTTTGTGAATCTCCTTTTGGGGGATGACTATGATACCATCATATTTGATATAGGACATTATATAGGTAGCCAGTTGATGATACCCATAATAACAGATTATATTATTAAGAGCATCATTATCCTACAAGTTATAATTGGATTTGTGCTCAATATTATGGGGCCATTCCTCTATCCCTTTATAGTCTTCGCATCACTATTGGTGATCGGTACATATATAGATGTATTTAGAGTTGGGTATATAAAGGTCTCAGATCCAACGTTAGAGGCTATGGTCTCCCGGATAATAAAGGAATATACTCATAGGTTTAATTCGGTTGAGCTCTTTCTAGGGTTGAACATAAAATGGTTTAGAAGATTTTTAATTGATAAAGTCATTAGTGAGATTAAATAGTTTTGTCTGGTGGTGATATTGATTAATAATGTTTTTAAAGATATTCTGGATGAGGCTGGGAAAATTATAGTTGGTAAGAGGATGGAGCTAAAGATAGTCCTTGCATCTATCATTGCTGGTGGACATATATTACTTGAGGGTGTCCCAGGTGTTGCCAAGACATTGATGGCTAAGACGATAGCTAGGGTATCGGGACTTAGATTCAGTAGAATCCAGTTTACACCGGATCTCCTCCCAACCGATGTCCTCGGGACATATGTCTATAACCAATCCGATGGAGAATTTAGGTTTAGGAGGGGGCCGATCTTCGCAAATATAGTGTTGGCTGATGAGATTAATAGGGCTAGCCCGAGGACACAGTCGGCTTTCTTAGAGGCTATGCAGGAGGGTCAAGTAACTCTATGGGGTGAAACATATGAGATTGAGAAGCCATTCACGGTCTTAGCTACTATGAATCCTATTGAGATGGAGGGTGTATATCCACTTCCAGAGGCTCAGGTCGACAGGTTTATGGCTAAGGTAGTTATTTCATATCCATCTAGGGATGAGATGATGGAGATAATAGATAATTTGAGGGAGATTGAGGAGTTCCAGGTTGATCCTATTGGGGAGCCAAATATTTTTTTAGAGGGTAGGGAGAGACTATGGGATATCCATGTTGAGGATAATATTAAGAGGTATGTGGTTGAGTTGGTAGAGGCGACTAGGCGGCATCCATATACACGACTTGGTGCTTCACCCCGTGGAGCTATCTATACCCTCCTCCTCTCTAGGGCTCTAGCGATGATAGATGGTTTAGATTATGTATCTCCCGAGCTTATTAAAGAAGCTTCTAAGGTGACCCTCCCCCATAGAATAATTTTAAAGCCTGAAGCTAGGCTTAGGGGTATAGATGAATATCAGGTTTTGGATGAGATACTTAATACGGTTAAACCTCCATAGGTGTTTAAATGCCTTATCTAACTAGAAGGGGTCAATATATATCTATCATCTCTGTTGCATCAATCTTCACCGGGTTGATTACGAGTAACATCTTTATCTTCTTTGTAGGTGTTGCAGGGGCTTCAATATTAATATTCTACTTTAACTGGATGGCTAACTTCAGATCCGTTATAAAAAATATTTATATAGACCGTGTTGAGTCATCTATACACGTTGTAGAGGGAGTCGAGTTTAACATATCATTCAAATTATCTAATAAATCAAGTTATACTATCCCTAGAGCCGTTATAATTGATAGGCCCGTGGGTCGGGTTGTATGTGACGAACCAGTCGTAGATGTTTATGATGTGAGACCCAATGAATCTTTGATCCTTTCTTATAAGGCATATACAGGTGTAGGGAGTAGTATGTGGAAAGGCCTTACTCTAGCAATATATGATCCACTTAACTTATTCGTTGAAAGCATCGATATATCTCTACCTATATTCATATATGGCTATCCATATCCCAAGTTTAGAGATGGTTTGATAAGACATAAACCATTGGGTATATCAAGGATATTGAATCTACAGTCTAGAACAGGCCTTGAATTTATGGAGCTTAGGGAGTATATATATGGAGATGACTATAGAATGATTCACTGGCCATCGACAGCGAGATATGGTGATTTAGTGGTCCGGGTTAACGCCGTTGAATCCCTAATAAATTTAACCTTGGTTGTAGATGCGAGTAGGGAGATGTGGATAGGCATCCCCGGTTCCTCACCGATAGATGATATAGCTAGGGTTGCTATGTGGCTGGTTGATGCTATATCTAAATATAGTGGTAGAGTGAATCTAGTTGTATTCGATGGATATAGATATAGAAGCTATAGATACTATGCTAGAGACTCTATATATAGAGTAAGTACAGTGTTTTCGAGGCTTATACAAAATAGATTTAGATCTCCAAAGGATTTTATCCAAGTAATAAATACAGTCTCATCAGAATCTCCAGGTGATATAATGGTTATCTTAACAGGTCCAGGTATTGAATGGCGTGGCTTCCTGACTGAGCTGGAGTCAAGTATTAACACATCCCATCCCCTTATATATCTAGGTATAGCTCTACCTACAGGTTCATCTAGGGAAGAGTCTCTAATCCGTCTACATGATGCCAATGAATTGGATGATGTAATTGATAGGGTGAAGTATATTAGGATTGGATATGGTTCACAAGAGGATTTAATATCATCTTTAGATGGGGTGCTCAAGATATGGATTTAGATACTAGAGTAAGAAGTATAATATTCTCTATCGGCTTAATCTTTATAGTGTTATACGCTTTAACAGTGGGTATCCAGTCAACTATTATTATACCACTCCTCATAGCTATACCCGTTTATGTTATGGGGATCTATCTAAATAGGTTGTTAGAGGCTCTACTGGCCTCAGGCTTGATAATGTTATATGCCGTTCTTGAAGGGATCCAGATATATTATATCGGGATTCTATTTACAGTATTGGCTCTAGTATATGAACCTATGAGAAGATTATATGTATATAGGGATGTATATCTAATCATTGGAGTCTCAATCCTTATGGCGTCATATATAGATTATCTATATAGGTCGATGGGTCTACCTAATATATATCGTACAATCTATATTATCTGGGGTGGAACCCTAGTATTAACATGGGTCTATATATATTCCTCCCCCAGAGGATCCATTTATTATAATTTAAAGAGGTTTAGAAGGGCATATATGAGGTTCTTTGCCAGACCTATCTATGTTGGATTAGCCATGTTATACATATTACTATCTATTGTATCGGTCCTAGGCCTATCACTTATATCTATTATAATCCCATTATCCGGATTATACCTTTTGTATAGGAAGAAATCTTCTCTTTCTATCGCCGGTTCAATTATATTAATATATATCATCCTAACATCTTCATATGGTTTAGAGAGGGCTTTTTTAGAGTTAGATGCCTTTATTAGGTCTTTAGGTGGTTGGTTTGTCTAGGGGGAGAAAGGCTCTACTAGGGTCTATCTTGATAATATCTGGTGTGATATTCTTGGGTGTTAGTGTATATCTAACCTTTCTCGATAGATATTTAGCTAGTATTTTTGCCATGGCTATTGGATTCATAGTTCTTGGTGTAGGCGCTGATCTAGTTAGGGAGTTAGAGTAAATATCTAAGTTATATATATCTATATTTGATGTCTAGATGGAGTATAAAGTTTATGGGTGTAGAGGTCTCAGGCGGTATACATACATATAAGCCTTCAGAGGATACCATACTATTAGCTTCTAATATACCAGATATATTTGGAGATCATGATATTGTATTGGATGTTGGGACTGGGTCGGGTATATTAGCCATATTAACGGCTAGACATGGGTCGTATGTAGTTGGTATAGATATATCATATGAGTCTCTCTTAGATGCATATAAAAATATTATTGTAAATAATGTGGATCAATATATAGATCTTATACAGGGAGATACACTAGAATGTATAAGAAATAATTTGGAGAGGCCGGTTATAATATCTAATCCACCTTACCTACCTGGTTTACATGAATTTGTTGATGACCATATCTATATAGGTGGCCCCCATGGCATCGATGTTGCACTTAAGATATTGTCTTGGCTAGCTAAGTCAAGGTGTGGAGAGGCTTATATCCTATTATCAAGCTACTCTAGGGAGGATCTATTTAGATATGTACTTACTGAGTATGGATGTAAATATGAGGTTCTAGATGAGATTGTATTGGATGG
>DQVL01000153.1 GCA_015661745.1 Thermoprotei archaeon
GATTTTGTCGTTATAAGGGTTGGTACACCATATTTCTTCAATAGTTTAAGTATCTTATATGTCATCCTATATCTATTCTCTAGTGGCTGATATGGATCTGTACTTAGTGAGAGAGCTAATGGTTTCCTGGTTCTCGAGACTTTAGCTATATCCTTCTCAAGTGTGTATAGGCTTATATCCTTCCTTCTAGGGTTGAATCCATCCTTTATATAACTTGTTATATAACAGTATCTACAGCTGAATCTACATCCAGTATATGGATTAAATGTATACTTTGGCGGGCATGTACATAATTTATTTCTCCATGGATCGAACTCTCTAATCAACTTCATATGTAATCCTCTATCCTAATAATATTCTCTACATTCTCCCCCTTTAGATATCTCTTGACATTATCAAGTGCGTAATCAAGGAGTTTCCTTCTAAACCCACTCCATCCACCTGCCATGTGTGGTGTCATGATTATATTGTCTAACTTGTGTAGGGGAGTCTCTTGATATGTCTCTTCACCCTTCTTACTTGGGTATCTCCACCAAACATCTATTGCTGCAGTAAACCCTTGATTCTCCTCTAGATGTCGATATAGATCCTCCTCTATTATTACTGGACCCCTACCAACATTGACTAAGACTGCATTCTTCTTCATCCTACTCAATATATCCTTATCTATAAAGTCTTTGGTTTCCTTTGTTAGGGGGAGTGTAGATATTAATATATCGACTGATCCAATAACATCTCTAATCTTATCTGGCTTTATAACATCGTCTATATATTCGTCTTTGTAGCCCCGTCTATTTACACCAATCAACTTTCTAGGTTTAAAGGCTCTGAGTCTCTTAGCTATCTCTCTCCCAATATTTCCATATCCCAGAATCATGATTATAGCGTCTCTAATGAGTTGGGGCGTATCATTCCTCCATATCCCCCTCCTCATCCACCTATCAAATAAAACTATTTTCTTGGTGGCCGCTAAAGTCAATGCAATCGCGAATTCCGCGACCTCCTCGGCATTGGCACCGGCGTTTGATGATATCATTATATCTTTAGGTAGTAGATTATATGGTAGATTATCTACACCGGCTAATATAGACTGGATAAACTTTAGATTTTTTGCATTGGCTAGGATTTCCCTAGTCTTTTCAGATCTAGCTGTAGATACAAGAGCCACCTCAGCCTCTTTAACAGCCTTGTCATAGGGTTCAATATCGTCTTGGAAATATATCTCGGCGTACTCTCCTATTTTACCAATAACAAATTTTCTGTCTTCATCACTTAAATTCCTAAGTAGTATGAGAACTATCTTCTTCAATGATCCACACCCTTAATTTGTATCTAATCTATACTATTTAATTTGTTGAGTTGATGAGGATAAAGATTTTGGGTGGAGAGAGTCTTGGATGTAGGAGCCTAGCTACATATATCGAGGCTGGAGGATATAAAATATTTATCGATCCTGGAGTAGCCTTAGCCCCGAGGAGATATGGACTTCCACCTCATGAGTTAGAGATTGGTGTGAAGAAGAAGGTATGGATGGACATTGTTGACCATGCTATAAACTCTGATATAGTAATAGTTACACATTATCATTATGACCATCATAATCCATGGGATAACGTGGATGAAGTGTATAAGGGGAAAACTATATTTTTAAAGGATTTTAAGAATTATATCAACCCTAGTCAGATTCGTAGAAGCCATTTCCTACTACATAGGCTTGAGGAATCTGGTATAGAAACATCTAGGATTGAGGTTGCAGACGGTAGATCCTATGAATTTGGAAATGTATATATAGGGTTTAGTGAACCATTCTTCCATGGTGATTCACCTAAACTTGGATATGTAATTATGGTGTTAGTTGAATACCATGGTGAGAGGTTCCTATTTACTAGTGACGTGGAGGGTTTGATGTATGAAGCACCTTTAAACTATATATTATCTGTTAAACCGAGTATTATATTGATGGACGGCCCACCCACCTATCTAAAAAGATATGATATGGATACAATAGGATATACATTTAAATCTATTGAGAGATTATGTAGATTACCTACTCTAAAAACCTTAATTATTGATCATCACTTCACTAGGGATAGGGATTATAGGAAGATTTTAGAGTCTAGTATATCATGTGAAGATCTTAATATCTCGATATTGAATATAGCGGAGTATATGGGGGCTAAACCCCTTTTTCTCGAGGCATATAGAGATATACTTTATGAGAGGGGTGAACTAGATATTGACATACCTTAGAGAAGTTATACTAGAGAATTTTATGTCCTATGAATATGCAAGGATACCATTTAAAAATGGATTAAATCTAATTTTAGGTCCAAATGGAGCTGGTAAGTCGTCAATATTATTAGGTATCTCTCTGGCTCTTGGACAGAGTCATACCGAGAGGGGGCGTAGACTCTCCGACTTGATTAGGTTTGGAAAGGATATTGCGAGAGTATCAATTGTATTCGATAATTCTGAGGTTGATGGTAAGAAACCATTTCCAGGGATAAAGGGTGATTCGGTCGTCCTAACTAGGATTCTGAGAAGGGATGGAAACTATTATTTTGAGGTGAATTATAGGAGCGCCCCGAAATCTGAAGTTAGATATCTTCTCTCTAAGATAGGTTTGAACCCTGAGAATCTATTAATTATAATGCATCAGAATATGATTGAGTCATTTAACTATATTGATCCCAGGGAGAAACTTAAATTGTTTGAGGATGCACTAGGTCTTGGAGGTTTAAGGGAGAGGATTATAGAGGCTAGAGAGCGCCTTAAGAACATTGCTAAGGAGGAGAGTGATGTTAAGAAAGCTTTTGACGATGTGAAAGATGCATTGGGTAAATGGGAGGCACTATATAATAAATGGCTAGAAAAGAAGTCCCTTCTCGACGAGCTCGAACAATTAAATGCTAAATATGCATGGGCGAGATATGAGATGATTCAGAAGGAGTTGAATAAACTCTTGGATCAAGTTACATATTTAAATGACAGGATAACGTTTATTGAGACCGATTTAAAGAGGCTTGACCTGGAGACAACATCTATTCTTAGGGATATCGATCATCAAATTAGTGTGTTAAAGGATGTTTTTAGAGATGTAGAGGGGGGTATCTATATATCTGAAGATACATTAGAAGATGTTCTTGGAAGGCTTAGAAATAATATTCTCAAATATGGTGATATGAGGTCGAAGAAAGCTGTTGAGCAGTATAAACTTAATGAATTGAGGATACAGGTTAAAAACCTAGAGTCTGAGATTAGGGATTTAGAGGGTGCGCTTAGAGAAGCTAAGGTGTATGCAAGTCAATTCGATAAAGTCGATGTTGATAAATCTATAACAGAGATCCAGGCTGAGATAAAAAGTTTGAAGAAGCTTTTGGAGAGGTTTAGTGATGTGGATGAGTCTGTGGTTGATACATATGAATTCTATATGGGGCAGTATAGGAAGCTTGAGGAGAAATTACTTGAGATTGCGTCTAATAGGGATAGACTACTATCGGATCTCAATAGACGTATAGATAAATGGAGAAGTGAGCTCTATAAATATGTGTCTATCGTATCTGAAGAGTTTGGCAGAATACTTTCATACTTCGGTGGTACTGGATATTCTAGGTTAGAGGATGCCGATGATATAGATAATGCACATCTAGAGCTATATGTATCATATGGAGACTCTGAGCCTAAGCTCCTAGATGCATATACACAGAGTGGTGGAGAGAGGACCATTGCAGCAGTCTCGTTTCTATTGGCTATACAGAGGTTTGTGAAGAGCCCCTTTAGAGCGATTGATGAGTTCGATGTACATATGGATCCTAGGAATAGGAGTAGAGTCTTAGAGTTAATGATTAGATATATCTCCGAAGTCGGTGGACAATATATTTTAATAACACCTGGTTATATAGGCGAATATATCGGTGACGCTAATGTAATTGTGGTTCAAAAGGTTTCAGGGGCTTCTGGGGTGGCTATAACAGGATGAATGGAGAGTCTGATGTATATAGCAGGATAAAATCTCTATCTAAGATGGTGTTGGAGGGGAGTCTTGATCCATTAGACATTGACATATCTATGTTTATTGATCTCCTTTCTAAAGTGGATGTTGATAGGCTTCCTATAGAACTCTTTATGGAGGATGTAGAAGCCTTGAATGGATTATCCCAAATCTTAAAGTATCAGAAGGAGGCGATAATAAGGTATCTTGAGGGGTTGAAGCTGGATGAATTGATTGTTAAAACTGCTATATTATCATTGGATATTGACGGATTATCCGAAATAGTTAGAAGGATATATAGGCCATCCGCTGATATATCAACTATCGATAACGATTTTATCGTGAAGTCACTTCTATACTTTAAAAATATAAGGCGGTTAAAACGTGAATTTACAGATAGGCTGGTAGAAATCGATTCTATAGATATTCCTATCGAGGAGGATATAAGGAAGCATATGGATATACTATATAAAAGACTTTTAGAGACTTCAAAGGATGAATGGGTCAATTATAAAGATATATTGTTGGATAAGCCGATTCTAAATTCATATCTCATTAGTCTATTAGCATCTGAAGGTTATCTAATCATCCGTGTGGATAGAATCTCGGGTGAGGTATATGTAAAACCGCTCAGTAAAAAAGTCAATATTGTTAATCCTGTATCGATTCCTATAGTGGTGGATATATATGGATATGGAGAGGAAGATTAAAAGGGCTGCCTATCTCTTATTGGTTAGGAGGCATAGCTATCCTGGTGCACGTGAATGGGAGCTTGAGAAATATTTAGGTAGGAACTATGAGGAGGTTTTAAAGAGGCTTGGTGAGATACTAATTAAGATCGGTCTGGAGATTAAAGTGGTAAATATCCCTGAAGGTGATCGTATACTAAAGCATTATTTAGTCGTGCCTGAGAGAAGTGTTAAAGAGTCTATTGGTGGATCTATATTCAGGTCTGATGAGGCGGCTGTATTAGCTATAGCAGTATCTACCATAATTTCATCGGAGAATATGAGGGCTCCAAAGGGTGAGATCATCGAGTTGGCAAAGACGAAGCTTCCACAATATAGAGTTGAAAAGGCACTAAACAGATTTATTAGGCTGAAATATCTTGTGGAGGATGGTGACTATATAAAATTGGGTCCCAGAAGTTTTTTAGAGCTTGATATAGATATGTTGATTAGTCAATTCACCTCTTCTTTAAAAGGCGTTGAAGCTGTTTCTCACGGCGGAGATCGAGAAGAATCTTAGTTAATCTATCCCCAATCTTATTCTCCATCTGTAGTGCATTCTCAATATCTTTCTTATTCAATCCCTCGAATGAAGATGCGAATATTCCTGGAATACCATATTTGCTATATAAATCTGCTCTACTCCTCAACTCTCGGAGTGTGGAGTCTAGTCTTCCTTGGATATTATATCTATCTAGCGATGATATAACATCTCTAATGGATTTGGTGGTGAATCCTAGTTTATAAGAGCCGCATATAGGGCATTTAAATCCTTCTTTAACATCAATAAGTCTAATTTCATCGATGTAATTGAAGCAATCTAGACATGCTACAGTATAGTATGTAGTTAGGATCTTTATCTTGGTAGCTAATATCTCAAGCATTTGATACCGATTTTCCATTCCTGTATTTATGGGGAGTTCCCTATAGCGGAAGTATTCCTCTGTCATCTTAGAGCTATATCCATCATAGAATATGATCTTGATGAGCCCCTCCTCAACATCTTTGAGGAGCCTATAGGATTCATCCAATTCATAATCCTTGACTAGAGTTTCCTGGAGAGCCTCTTCATATAATGGCGTACCCTTCATATTCTCAATCATCGTATCTAATATCTTACCCGTTAACTCAGCATCTTTAGATATGAAACCCATTCTTTTGGCTGCATTTAGGAATCTCCATCTAAATATATTACTTAAATGTATATTCCTTAATACTATCTCCCTGAAAGACCTTGGTTTTGTTAGGGCCTCCTTAATAACCTCTATATCGATTAGGGGTGACTCGAGAACTATCCTATTCTGATCAGATATATGTCTAGCATCTATACCATATACCTCGCTGAGGTATCCAGTTAGGTATAACTCTATAGTCCTATTTACATTCGTCCCTCCAAAGATGTTTATAATATATGTATACCTTAATTTCTCAATAACGATCTTTTTATCTGTCGGTATCTCGTATCCCCTATCTATCTCATCCCTAAATATCTTTAATCCATGATATAAAGTATCTATATCCACACCATATTCTCTAGCTATGTCTATACATACATCTTCAAAGCTCCTATATTTTTTATATCTCTCTTCGAACTCTCTCAGGATTCTACCCATATGCCTTGATACTCGATGGGGTACTGGAATCTCTTCACCTATCCAGTCTGGGACCGCTCCAATAGGGTCTTCCTCGGGTTTTACATATACCTTCTCATTATATAA
>DQVL01000059.1 GCA_015661745.1 Thermoprotei archaeon
CACATTGACTCTCCTATACAGTTCTAGGTTAACACCATTATATATCGTGACTATCTTTCTAGGGTCAACCCTCAATAATTTAACCATTCTATCGCTGGTGAATCTACTTACAGATATAAAGTAGTCGGGGATATACATCATAAGCTTCTCAAGAGCCATACCAAGGGGGGCATAGAGTTTATTAGGTACATAATTTATCCACTCATCAAACCATACTTCATGAACCGTTGAGACCAGTGGTTGATTAGAGCGCCTCTTCACTCCAGCAAGTATAACTGGGAATATAGGGCAGTGATTAACCTCGATTACATCATAATCTCTAGGATTAAAACGTTTATATAGCCAGATAAGATATTTAAATATACTGGTTACATCTCTAAAGCCATCGTTAGTTATGTATCTAGGTAGAGCTTCATCAGACCTAATAATGTTTATGCCTCGATACTCCTCCATATAATCCCAATCCTCATTCAATCTAACCGTATATATATCAACATCATAGCCATATTTAGCCAACCTACTGAATATCTCTAAATATCTCTTTGCAGACCCTCCATTAAATGGATAGAAGGTCTCTGTTATTACAGCTATCTTGAGACTCATACTAATCTTTTAAACCTCCAATATAACAAGATAAATAATATTGTAATTGGTATAGCAGCTATTAAATAGAGAGGGTTGAACTCATCTATTACATCCGTTGAAGATATTCTAATAGTTCCCATCCCTCCCTCCAAGACTATACGTAGCCTTGTATATGAGGAGTTAACCTCTAAAATCTCATATGACCATGGGTTATCATCGACTGTAACCACGAAGACTCCCGACATCATATTCATCGGTATTGAAATCTCAATTATAGAACGCATATTCAGAGGTGTAGATACTTCAAGGACGAGGCCTCTGAAATCCTCTGACAATATAAATAGGCCTGGTATATGTCTCTGGAACGTTGCATTTGTATATATAGATATATTGAAGATTTCATTATTATACCAAGTTACAAATCTATATGTATCCAACGGTATCTCATCTGGCTTATCAGTAAAATTTAATTCTATCATTATTGATACTAGATTGGGGGTATATACAGCTATATTGCCCAGGTTAAGATCTGAAGACAATATTTGATTCGTCAAGATTGTATTACCTGAATAGTAATAGTCAACCATTAATATACTCCAATAGATATCCCTATAGACGCCTAAAAGATTTATTCTTTGTGGAAGCCTAATCCTGAAGCTCCCATCATTCAATACATTATCTATAGTTATATTTAGGTTAAGCCCATCGACCAATCCAGTAAATCTAATTATAGGCGTCCCCAAAAGATTTGTGTTGACCGGATCATATATAGATCCGGATAATTCAATAGTCTCCACCTCAGCGGTTAAATTTTCAGAGCCATCCAATACATCTCCTTCAACCAATGTCAAGTCTCTAAGCCATACATTATTCCATCTCTGCATAACTAGATATTGACCCACCCCCTTTGGTATCGCAACTCTATAGAATCCATCCTCATCTGTATAGGCAATTGATAAATAGTCACCCCCTATAAACACTAAATATGAATTTGATAAGGGGTTACCATCTAAATCGCTGTAGTATCCACTTACTAAGTATAGATCAGGTATTGTTATATTATATACTCTATCACTAACGAATATATATATGGTTTGAGGGGGATATACAAACCCTCTATATATAACCGATATCTCATGTCGTCCAGGACCTACATAGTTATCAAATCTATAGTATCCCTCTTCATCCGTAAATGTAAATAAATATCTATAGAACCTCTCAGGCTTCAAAGCTACGATGGCGTTTCTAAGTGGAGCTCCAGACTCGGTATATACGTATCCCTCTAAAACCCTTGACGACCCCATAAGCATAGAGGCTCTCTGAGTGGATTCATCGGTGACAGTAATATTTTTATAATCTGTATCTATACCAAGGACTATTGACTCGGGTATGATAGGCGCTGCATATTCATATCCTATAAAGACATCCCTTATATCCCTTAGATGTGGCTCTATACCACTTAGGTTAAATAGTGTAGTCCAAAAACTAGTGTTCTGAGGGGGCATAACATTGAATGAAATCTCTTCACCAGTCTCAAAAGGTGCGTAAAAATATGCTTTACCAGAAGTTGATGTTACTCCTGAGAACTCATACCCATCTAATACTTTATATATAGCCATTGGGAGATCTGGATAACCCGGTCCAAGAACATCAAATATAAATAATGGAGCAGGCTCTAGATTTAGATTCAGCTCTCCATTAGGTACAGGTGTATATGTGATATTAACAGGTCTATATCCATATGAATAGAATGTTATATTATGATTTTCCCCTTCCCTGAGGAGGATTGAATTATTTAGTGTTTGGATCCTCAATGGATAAATAGCTCCTAAGGATCTAGCTTCAAAAAATATGTTTTCCAATACATTAAACTCTGAGGAGTATACAGGTGTTATTTGGGGGATGATCATCATAGAGATAATGATATAGATGAGAAAGGGGGGTATTCTCATACTATAAGAAGATGTCCTCAACAGCATATATATTTTGTTAACCTATACAATCTAGGGTGTAACTCCATAAAATTATTTTGATGGGTTTCTCATACACCATTCTTAAATTACATGCCATTAAAGGTTTTTATTTTCTAACTATCTACTATATATTAATTTAAGCCAATTTGGTGATGATATGGGGGCAATACTTAAGACAGAGAATATCAACTCAGGATATGGTAAGCTTCAAATCCTCTTCGACGTATCGGTAGAGTTTGATAAGGAAGGTATAACAGCTATTGTAGGTCCAAACGGGAGTGGTAAATCAACCCTATTAAAGACTATTATGGGTTACCCGCATCTATAGTGGACGGGTATATTTTGATGGTAAAGATATAACTGGGAAGCCTCCACACTCCGTTACGAAGATGGGGGTTTCATATCTACCCCAAGTAGGTAATGTATTCACCAGCTTAACTGTATATGAGAATCTCAGGCTAGCTGGATATACACTAGATGAGAGCGAGTTGAGGGATAGGATGGAGCAGGTTACCACATTCTTCCCAGTCCTTAAAGATTATATGGAGAAGAAGGTTGGGAGATTAAGCGGTGGTGAGAGGCAGATGGTTGCTATGGGGATGGCTCTAATACGGAATCCTAAGGTCATGCTATTTGATGAGCCCTCAGCTAACTTAGCGCCTATACTGGCTAAGAAGGTCGTCATGGAGGTTAGAAGGCTCCGGGATGAACTTGGGATAACGATTGTTATAGTTGAACAAATTGTTCGATTGGCACTAGAAATTTCCGAGAAATCATATCTACTGGTTTCAGGCACCGTAAGATACTCGGGAGATGCTAAAGACCTGCTTAATAATCCAGACTTCGGTAAGATGTATCTAGGTATCGTATAATA
>DQVL01000058.1 GCA_015661745.1 Thermoprotei archaeon
AGCCATTCAAGGAGGCCCTCTAAAATACCTATTAAAATATATTGTATATCCATATTAGATAGTTATACTATGGTTCAATAATAACTTTATTATTATGACTCATTCTTTCATATTAGCCAATAATGCCATATTTATATTTACTATGCTGATCAATACCCTTTAGAAACCTATCTAATCCTAAGCCTATAATATCAAAGCTTCTCGAGACACCATATTTTACGAGCTCAGCAGCTACAACGCCATAGGCAGGAGCCAGTTTAAAGCCGTGTCCACTTAATCCAACTATATGGATTAAATTTCTATATTTAATGTCAAAGCCTAGGATAGGCTGATAATCAGGTGTCACATCATAATATCCATATATCGCTGAAATAGGCTCTACATAATTTAGTTTAGGGAATCGTTTAGATGCATTACCCAATCTATTTTTTACCAACTCAATAGGTGGATATCTATACTCTCCTGGTTCAGGGTCGAATCCGTTATATATTGGTTCTAAACCACCAATTAAATATCTTGATCCGCCATCTGGCCTGCCATAAAATCCATATATGAAGTCTCCCCACCCAAATCCTATCCCATCTCTAGGTTGTTTAACATATAATACATCCTCCCTAGCAATCTCAATTGGGAGTTTTATATTGAGTCTTGATAAAAGCTTATTTGTCCATACACCAGATGCATTTATAATATATTCTCCATCGTAAACCCCTTTATTAGTAACAACTTTGTAAATTGTGTCATCACCTACAATAAAGTCTATGACCTCCTCACCAACCCTAATATCTACACCAGATTCAAGGGCATACCTGACAAACCCCTGTACAGAATCATATGCATCACAGTAGCCACTACCAGATTCCCACACAACTATCGATAGACCATCTATATCAAGATCCTTATAATATTCATTTCTAAAGCTCGAGGGTTGATACATCTCAACATCTACACCCCTCCTCTTAAGGGCTTGATAGATCTCCTCCATAACATCAATATGTATATCTCCACCCCCAAACCCAACTCCAGTCTCGTGGAAGACATCATAGTATCCAGTCTCTAAACCATATCTCCTCCAGAAACTCCATGAATAGATAGCCATATCCCTTAGAACAGGATTGGTATAGTGTAGACGTATCAATGCACTACTCCTACTCGTCTGACCACAACCTGGGCATCTACTCTCAATAGCTAACACATCTGTATATCCCATCTTAACAAGATTATATAATATACTGGATCCAGTTGAACCAAGACCTATAACTATGACGGAATATCTCCTCATATAAAAAATAATGTTGAGCTATGGGTTATAGCTATATATATCTCTGTTTAAAAGGGATTGATATATTCCCATTATCGAAGGTTGTTTCCAATATGAAGATTAGAGATTTAAAGCCTAGACAGGCTGTTGATGAGCTAACCTTCAAGGTAATTGAGAAGGGGGATGAAAGGGTGACTCCGGGAGGAAACAGAGTCGTTGAGGCAGTTGTAGGTGATGAGACAGGAATTGTAAAATTCACGTTATGGAATACAGAGATATCACTTGTAGAAGAGGGAAAGACATATACATTGAGAAATGGTTATGTAACCCTATATAGAGGTAGTATGAGACTCACAATAGGAAGGAATGGAGAGCTCCAAGGTTCAGAGACAGATATTGAATTGATAGGAAGAGATAATGATATGTCAATGAAGAGGTTTGAGGATTTCCAACGTAGACCAGGTTATAGAGGTAGTAGAAGATTCAGGAGATAACGAAATCCAAAAATTATTTTTTGAATATTAGAGAGAGAAAAAATTCAATTTTTTATACTATTTTAAACTTTAAAGTTTAAAACTAACTAATATATTAAATAGTTCCTCTAAATTGGGGGTTTGTGGAGTGTTGAGTTTGGTGTTGAGGTATATAAACCAAGATGTTTGTCGAGTGTGCATGATAAATATATCATTTTAAGATAACTATTTTACTAAAGATCTAAAGAATGACTATCTAAGGTGTTTAGCAGTATGACTCGGAAGGTTCTTATATTTGGCTGGGATGGTGTACCAGTTCGTATAATCAATGAAGCTATCGAGAAAGGATTTTTGAAAAATTTCTCTAGGTTGGTTGGTGAAGGGGTATATGGTGCTATTGATGCAGTCCTACCCATTGTTACACCCGCTAATTGGTATTCAGCCTTCACAGGTGTAAAGGTTGACAAACATGGAGTCCCCAATTTCGTCGTTATAGACAGAGATTATAGACTTAGATATATGAGTATATCTGATCTTAAAGTCCCCGGACTCTGGGACTATATAGGGAGTCAAGGTATGAAGGGGATATATGTTAACATACCTATAAGTACGCCTCCACCAAAAATTAATGGTATATGGATAGCCGATGAAGAGGTGATGAAGGATCCTGAGCCGTATCATGTACATCCAAATGAATTACTTGAAGAAGTTAGGAGATTAGGATATAAGATTGGGTATCCACCCATATTAGGTTATCCAAGGGAGTTCTCAAAAGGGATTAGGGAGGTAGAAGATAGGAAGATAAATGTTTTTTATGAGTTACTTAGGAGATATGAGTGGAATCTAGCTATATATATTGCTAGATCGCCAGATTATCTCCTCCACTACTTCCTAGATAGACCAAATTATATGGATGAGATCTTCACGACATTAAAGCATCTCGATAGATGGCTAGGAAAATTTATGGATGACTTTGGAGAAGAAACATCATATATAGTTTTTTCAGATCATGGAAATAAAGTGAAAAGGGGCTATATAAATCTCCTCTCGATACTGTCTAAAACAGATCTCCTATCATTACGTAATAGACGGAGGTTAAAGGCGAGTTGGTTAAGGAGAAGTAGCATAGTAAGATCCTTCTGGGGAATGTTGTCGCTTGGATTTAGAACTAAAATAAGTAGGACTATCTTAGATAGATTCTTAGAGATAGATAGCCCCACAAGAATAATTACATCTCAAATAAATTGGAGTGGAACCAAGGTTTTCCCATTATTTAATGTTGGTGGTTTAAAAGTAAACATAGCAGGTCAATATAAATATGGTTGTATAGATTTCGAGGAGAAAGAGAAAATTATTAAGAATACACTACAGTTGCTAAAGTCAGTTAAAGTGGAGGGTAAAGAAATATTTAGGGATATAGAAGTTATATCTTCAAACGACCCATATATACCAGATATACTTGTAGAAGTAGATGAGGAACTATGGTTCATCAATGTTGCAGGGGGTAATGATGTATCTCCCTTAATTCCTGATATGCTAGACGATAACAAAAGGATAGATATAAATACAAGTCGGGTGGCTGACCATATTAGAGAGGGCTTCTA
>DQVL01000079.1 GCA_015661745.1 Thermoprotei archaeon
GTTCTCCAGAACCCGGTTCATATTGTCCTGTATGTGGTAATGATAGAGATAACTGTCCAGGTCATTTTGGACATATTGATCTTGCATTCCCAGTTATAAACGTTCTCTTTACAGATTATATATATAATATCCTCCGCGGGGTCTGTATTAATTGTGGCAGGATAAAAATTTCTGAAGATGAGTTGGAATTACTTAGGAAGCGTGCAATCTTGTTTAAGAAAAATTTGCCAGAGTTTTATGGAGCACTTGTCAAGTCGATTATTAAGAAGGCTTATGAATCTCAGAGGTGTCCACACTGTGGTATGGAGAATGTTAAGATCATGTTTGAAAAACCATATAAATTCTATAAGGATATTGATGGGGAGAAGATTGAGTTAATGCCTAGTGAGATTAGAGAGATTTTTGAACGTATTCCAGATAGTGATCTTATACTATATGGTCTCGATAAAGAAAGTGTTAGGCCAGAATGGTTCATTTTAACTGTATTACCAGTGCCCCCCCTAAATGTGAGACCTTCTATCCTTCATGAGGGTGGTGAGAAGAGAGAGGATGACTTGACTCATAAATTGGTTGATATAGTTAAGGTAAATAATAAGATTAAGAAGGATAAGGCAGCTGGATCGGTTGCTATGGCATTGAAGAACGATTATGATGTGTTACAACTTCATGTTGTAACTTATTATAATAATGAACTTCCCGGCATTCCCCCAGCCACTCATAGAGGTGTCAAGAGGTTAAAGGCTCTGGTACAGCGTTTATCAGGGAAAGAAGGTCGTTTTAGGAATAATTTGATTGGTAAACGTGTAAACTTCTCAGCTAGAACTGTAATATCCCCAGACTCAAATCTTGACATAAATGAGGTTGGTGTACCTATTGATATGGCTAAGATATTAACGGTACCAGTATCTGTAACCCCATACAATATTGAATTCCTAAGAGAATTGGTTAGAAGGGGTGCGGATGATTATCCAGGAGCTAATTACATAATTAAAATGAGGAATGGCAGGCTGGTGAAGCATAGTCTGAAATATGTTGTTGATAAAAGTTTGTTAGCAGATAATTTAGAGGTGGGTGATATAGTTGAGCGTCATTTGATGGATGGAGACATAGTTCTCTTTAATCGGCAGCCTTCTCTACATAGGATGTCAATAATGGGTCATAAAGCCAAGATACTCCCATATAGGACATTCAGGCTTCATCTTACAGTATGTCCACCATATAATGCTGACTTCGATGGTGACGAGATGAATCTCCATGTACCACAGAATAGTGAGGCATCTGCAGAGGCCCTTTCACTTATGTTGGTTGAGAATCAAATAATTAGCCCTAGATATGGTGCACCCATTATAGGATTCACTAAAGATTACCTTACTTCATCTTTCCTACTAACTAGAGATGAGAGGAAGCTTGATAAACATCTATTCTTTAACCTTCTATCAATCTATGATGAGATACCGAAAATGGATTTGGTTAAGAAAGGTGGTCATCTAGGCCATATTTTATTCAGTATTTTAATTCCAGACACATTCACATATTCACTTAAATCTAGATTGGATGAAGATGTAATTATAAAGAGAGGGATACTGGTTAAAGGAGTCATCGATAAAAAATCAATTGGAGCGGAACAGGCCGATAGTATTCTACATAGGTTAGTTAGAGAGTATGGAAATCGTTATGGTGGAAAGTTTATAACTAATTTTTCAAGGATATTAGATAGATATTTGCAGGCTAGGGGGTTCTCCATAGGAATTGAAGATCTGAAGCTTCCTGATAAGATTTTGAATGAAATAAGGGAGATTGTTAGGGAGGCTTCTAAGAATGTAGATAAAGTGATTGAAGATTATAGGAAGGGTAGGTTGGAGCTTATCAAGGGTTTATCAGCTGAAGAAAGTCTTGAGCAGAGAATACATGAGATATTGGCAGAGGCTAGGACTTTGGCAGGTTTAAAAGCCCTTGATAGCTTGGATAAAGATAACCCATTATATGTAATGGTTATGAGTGGGGCGAGAGGAACAGATATTAATGTAGCTCAATTAACGGCTATGCTGGGTCAGCAGACCATAAGAGGTGAACGTATATCACGGGGGTATAGAAATAGAACGTTAAGTACATTTAAAGAGGGTGATATTGGCGCTAAGGCTAGGGGATTCATTGAGAGTAACTTCTATATGGGTTTGAATCCCGTTGAATTCTTCTTCCATGCAATGAGTGGTAGAGAGGGTCTTATGGATACGGCTGTTAAGACACAGCAGAGTGGATATCTATATAGAAGGCTTTTGTATTCATTAGAACATCTACAAGTTGATAATGACTTTACCATAAGAACTGCATATGGCAAAATAATTCAGTTTGTATATGGAGATGATATGGTGGATCCCTCACGAAGTGACCATGGTAAGCCAGTTAACGTTGAACGTCTAGTAGATTCAATATCTCTTCTATATCCTGCAAGAAAATATGCTGGTGCAAAATATATTGATTCCCTTCTTGAGAAGGTTAAGGATGAAATACCGAAGTCATTATATGAAGAGCTCAGAGAAACCCTTATTAGGAAGAAGGCAAATCGGGATGTAGTAAGAGAATCTATAAGACAAGCTGTAATAAATTATAGAACTGCAATGATAGATCCTAATACGGCTATAGGAGTAATAACTGCGCAGTCAATTGGTGAGCCTGGTACCCAGATGACATTGAGGACATTCCACTATGCAGGTGTCAAGGAGAAGAATGTTACTATAGGTCTTCCACGGATTATAGAGATTGTTGACGCTAAACAGAAGCCATCTACCCCAAGAATGACTATATACCTTGATGAGAATCATAGATATTCTCAGGAACTGGCTGAGAAAATAGCAAATAGAATTAAAAGTACTAAATTGAGAGATTTGGTTAAGTCAGCTAGAATTGATCTTATGTCTCGTAGAGTTGTATTTGAATTGGATATGGATGCACTGGAGAGGGCTGGGTTAACACCTAAAGATGTTAAGAGAGTATTTAGTAGGAGATATTCTACAGAGTTAAATGGCAATCTATTGGCTGTGAAACCATCACTAAAAACTAAGGATGGTGAAATACAGGATATGAGTCTGATACTTACTAGACTTAGAAGGGCTGTAGAGAGATTTCTGGATAAGCATATTACAGGTATACAGGGTATTGTCAGGGTTACTGTGGATAAGGTCGTTAATGAGGAGACTGGGGAGGAGGAGTGGGTATTATATACTGCAGGCAGTAACCTGAGGGAAGTATTAACGTTTGAAGGTGTTGACCCTACAAGAACTGTTACCAATGATATATTTGAGATTGTTGATGTTTTAGGTATTGAGGCTGCAAGAAATGCTATTATTGAGGAAATTAAAGCTGTATTGGATGAGCAAGGTCTTGATGTAGATATTCGACATGTTATGTTGGTAGCTGATATGATGACTAGAGACGGTGCTATAAAGCAAATGGGTCGCTACGGTGTCGTAGCTACCAAGGAAAGTGTATTGGCTAAAGCTGCTTTTGAAACAACAGTTCCAGTTCTTGTGAAGGCCTCAGTTAGAGGTGAGACA